>JBBSPT010000052.1:0-10613 GCA_038258515.1 Chitinophagales bacterium
AGAAAATTGAGAGGACATGACCTTAGTACGAGAGGACCGGGTCGTACGTACCGCTGGTGTATCTGTTGTGCCGCCAGGTGCAATGCAGAGTAGCTATGTACGGACAGGATAAACGCTGAAAGCATCTAAGCGTGAAACCAACCACAAGATGAGTTTTCTTTTAAGGGTCGTCAAAGACTATGACGTTGATAGGCTACAGGTCTAAAGGCAGTGATGTCAAAGCCGAGTAGTACTAATTGCCCGTAAGCTTTATCTTTTTTATTTCTTATTACAACTTTCCCTTTATGTTAATTTATTAGCGGTAATCTTTAAGCCTTTTGCTTTTAGTTTTCGCCATCTTTTTATGGTGGTTTTGCCGAGGGTGTTCACCTCTTCCCATACCGAACAGAGAAGTTAAGCCCCTCATGGCCGATGGTACTACACAACAATGTGGGAGAGTAGGTAGCTGCCATATTTATTTTATAGCCTTCCGGTCTTAATAGCCGGGGGGCTTTTTTTATGAATTAGGCTGAAATTAATTCGATTTTTACTGCTAAGGAAAAGGAAGTTGCTTTTGCTTCTTAGAATGCAAAAATAAAGACAAGACGTTTGTAGGTTTAGAAGATTGATTTTTTAGCGAATGTCTTATACAAAAAAAGACTTCTTTTTAAATGGATAACCAGTTCGAAAAGATTGTAAATTAATTTTTTGTTTTGTTAAGCGTAATATAATAGATTTGATTCTTTTCCTCATAACGAAGTTGAAAACCTATTATAAATAAACCCAAAAATCTCTCACAAAAACCAAAACTAAAATTATGATTCGTCACTTATCTAATGCCCTGCTATTATTATTTTTTCTAAGCATTGTCACTATCAGTTGCAAAAAAGGGGATACCGGACCTGCAGGTCCAGCAGGATCGGCCGGTGCAAATGGGTCGGCAGGACCAGCTGGTCCACAAGGTCCAAAAGGTGATAGCGGAGTTGCCGATGTTGCCTATTCTGACTGGCTGAATATTCAGTTCCTGCCAGACACAGTTCATAACGGCGCTAATATTGATACGCTTGGATTCTATGCGGAAATTGCTGCGTCAGAATTGGATAGCTCAATTCTTGCTAATGGAGAAATGAAGATATTTTTGAATTTGAACACAACCGCTGACGCTGTCGTAGTTCCTCTTCCTTATTTCGACATCTATTCTGGAATCAGTATTAGTCCAACGTTCTCATTAAATACAATATTTCTCTATTCGAATGCAGATGTTAGTACAGTCACAGTGGGAACTGATACCTTTCTGCAATATCGGTATGTATTAATTCCGGGAGGGCATGGAATAGCATCTTATACAAACTGGAATGATTATAGCCAGGTGAAAGCGGCCTTAGGGCTTTCGAACTAGCGTTTAAACAATAAATGTTTTGCAAAAATCCTGCGGCTCACGCGGGATTTTTTGTGTCCTAATTTGACGCTACATGTATCGAAGGGGTTTCGGTTAGCTCCTAACATCTCTCCTGTTCATACATTTTGAGAGAGCGGTTAAAATACTAAAAATGCAATTTGTATTCAATTCTGATGTTGTAATTGGCTATGAAATTTACAATAACTCAAAATAGCTTGGATAGGAATTTTTTTTATAAGCTCAATATAATATCTCCGTCATTTCAGAACAAAAAAAATCCTTCACATTGCTGAGAAGGATTTAAAATTTCTGTATTAATTAAGCTGTCTAATAATCTTTATTATAGCCGCCACCGCTACTTCTTCCACCACCATAACCGCCGCTTCCTCCATTCTTTTTATAGCCACCTCCACCTCCACTGCCATAGCCGCCACCGCTACTTCTTCCTCCTCCATAGCCGCCACCACTTCTGCCACCACCGTAGCCACCGCCACCACTCTTCTTATAACCGCCACCTCCCTCGGGACGTGGTTGCGATTCGTTGACGATCAGTTTACGACCTTGCACTTCGCTTTCATTTAAAGTTGCAATTGCTGTCTTGGCAGCTTCATCGTCTTCCATTTCTACGAATCCAAATCCTTTGCTGCGACCAGTATTTTTCTCTTTGAGAATCTTTGCACTTGAAACAGTCCCGTATTGACTGAATAAGTTACTTAAATCATCATCAGTCATTGACCAACTGAGATTACCTACATAAATGTTCATTGTAAAAACTTTTGTTTAAATAATTTTTTTGAGTTCCATTAATGAATTAGTAGCTACAATGAACTGAAGAAACCGTGAAAGAAATGCATCAGCCTAATGGAAAACAAACTAACCCTATTAATTAAAATTAAAGATAATCATTTCTTTGAAACAACATTAAAGAAATGTGAATTTCTTATTCCTGACATAAAATATTTCCTAATTTATGAATCAGTAATAATGAATTGGTTGATTGAATGAGAGGAAAGTTTTTACTAAATCGTATTTCATGGAATTATTAATACTATTCAGCAACTACTTCAAATTCCACCTCTATTTCCTGCCCGTTACCAAAGTCAATCCTGGCCTTGTATGTTCCAAGTTCTTTTACATCATCAACAATATGAATTCTTCTGCGGTCGATTTCATATCCTCTTTGCTCCCTGATAGCCCGGGCTAACTGAACAGATGTAACACTTCCGAATATTTTGCCACTCGTACCTGTCTTCGCGCCTAATTTTAGTGGTGATTGCTGTAGAATAGCAACTACACTATTGATCTCCGCCAATAATTTTTCCTCTTTTTTGGCCTGTTGTTTTTTGCGTTCTTCTAACTGTCTGAGGTTTGATGGATTGGCTTCAACAGCAAGTTTGGATGGAATAAGATAGTTCCTTCCGTATCCACTTTTTACATTTACAAGTTCGTGCGCACCGCCGAGATTATTTACATCTTGTATCAAAATTACCTGCATACATTCAAGTTTAATATTTGCGATTTCCCTATCTGAGAGAGAATGCAATCGTTATTTTAATAGATCCGTTACATAGGGTAAAATCGCCATTTGCCGGGCCTTCTTCACAGCATCGCTAACTTTTCGTTGATACTTTAAAGAATTGCCAGTAATACGGCGGGGCAGTAATTTACCTTGCTCATTTAAAAACTTTTTCAGGAAGTCTGCATCTTTGTAGTCAATGTATTTGATCCCTAACTTTTTAAAACGACAATATTTTTTCGGACGCTTCTCGGCTTTAATTGCAGTCAAGTATTTGATTTCGTTAACTTTTGCCATATTATACCTCCGCTTTTTCTGTTGATGTTGATACACCACTTCTCTTTTTTGCATTGTACTCGACGGCGTATTTATCGAGGGCAGTGTACATGTGACGAACGACTGATTCGTCACGCAGAAGCTGAACTTTCAGCTTTTCATTGAAGTCGGTTGGCGCCTCATATTCCAAAACCCAGTATAATCCTGTAGTCTTTTTTTGAATAGGGTAAGCCAGTGATTTTAATCCCCATGCATTATCATGTATTATTTTAGCTCCATTCTCATTAAGGAACGAAGTGTACTTTTTCTGAGCAGTTTTATATTCCTCCTCAGATAGTACAGGGGTAAAAATCACCATCAATTCGTAATTCTGCATTTACCTTGTTTTTTGCTGTTAACCCCAGCTTTGTTAATAAAAAATTTTAATTGGGCTGCAAAATTAAGGTATTTTTTATTCCGGAAAAAAAGAATAAAATTGGAAAAAATGCTCCTTTTGAATCTTTTCCATAGCTTCCATCAAACTAACTTTCAAAGTCAAAACCGAAACTAAAAGAATTAGTATTGTTTCCTGAAAGGTTTTAAAATACTCAAAATAGAAAACCCGTTACAACCGTAACGGGCCGAAAAAAATTTATATCAATCTTTATTTTTCAAGCGAATTCAAACCGCGAGCCAACTTGCTCTTTAAATTTGACGCTTTATTTTTATGGATAATGCCACGCTTTGCGAGTTTGTCAATCATCGATGAAATCTCAGGTAATTTTTTCTGCGCAGCTTCTTTCGTATCGATCGCTTTAAGATCGCGTACCGCATTCCTGGTCGTTTTTCCATGATAACGATTGCGTTCATTGCGTCTGCGGCTTTGACGCATATCCTTCTTTGTTGCTGAGTGATTAGCCATTAATTAATTTTTTGGGCTGCGAAGATAACTAAAAAAACAAATCGATGCTTAAATATAATCCTAAAGTGATGGCCCGCGGATTTATGACAAATTACATTTCAAATTTTCCTCATTGAAAAAGAACCGATATTTGCATATGTAAATTCATCTGCAACACAATATGAAAGATTTCTCCTATATCACGAGTTCTCATCCTGCCTACATAGAAAATTTATACGCTGATTTCTTAAAAAATCCAGAAGATATTGACCCGGAACTAAAGAAGTTTTTTGAAGGTTTTGATTTTGCATTTTCAGCATTAAATGGTAAGAGCAATGGTGTAGGTAAAGAGTTGGTGTCATCTGAGACATTTCAGTTGGATAAGGAGTTTTCTGTTTATAATTTAATCAATGCTTATAGAAAAAAAGGCCACCTTATTGCAAAAACAAATCCAATTCGGGAGCGTAAGGACAGACTTGCAAATCTCGACCTGAAATATTTCGGTCTGGACGATGATGATCTTCGGCAGGAATTTTTTGCCGGGAAATTTGTTGGTCTCGGGAAAGCAAAACTTGAGTTAATCATCAGTCATTTAAGGAAAGCGTACACGGAATCGATAGGTGTGGAATTCGATTCATTGAATGACAGCAAAAAAATTGACTGGATCATTGATGCGGCAGAAAACAAAATGCAGCAATCTATTCCACTCTCTCAGAAAAAAAGAATTCTTCAGAAGTTAAATGAAGGAGTAATCTTCGAAAAGTTTCTTCATGCTAAGTATGTTGGCCAAAAAAGATTTTCCTTAGAAGGTGGCGAAAGTACAATTGCTGCATTGGATGCTATTATATCTACGGCTGCTACCGGTGGAGTAAGGGAGGTAGTGATAGGAATGGCTCACCGGGGCAGGCTGAATGTTCTTGCTAATATTTTAGGAAAAACTTACGAACAAATATTTACAGAGTTTGAAGGTTCATCCATACCAGATACAACAATGGGTAGTGGAGATGTAAAATATCATATGGGTTTCAGTAGCGAAATAGAAACAGAGGATGGCAAAGATGTGTATCTGAAATTAGCCCCTAATCCTTCGCATCTCGAAGCCGTTGACCCGCTCGTAATCGGTTTTGCCAGAAGCAAGGCAGATGTCATTTACGAAAGTGACTACGATAAAATTTTGCCGATCCTGATTCATGGTGATTCTTCATTGGCTGCGCAGGGCATCGTATATGAAGTTTTACAGATGAGTGGCTTGAAAGGATACTGCACTGGAGGCACATTGCATTTTGTCATTAATAACCAGATTGGCTTTACAACTGATTTTGACGATGCCCGTACTTCGGATTACTGCACCTCGATTGCTTCCACCGTGCAAGCGCCCGTTTTCCATGTAAACGGTGATGACGCTGAAGCAGTAGTGAAAGCGTCACAGATTGCTATCCAATACAGGCAGGAATTCAACAGTGATATTTTTGTTGATATGGTCTGTTACCGCCGCCATGGTCACAATGAGGGCGACGACCCAAAATTTACGCAGCCTGGACTTTACGCTTTGATTGATAAACAACCTAATCCCCGCGAAGTTTATGTGAAATGGCTGATGATGCATGGGGAGGAGGGAACTTCCGAATTGGCAGCGGAAATGGAAAAGAAATTTTGGAGTGATCTCCAGGAACGATTAGATGATCTAAAACAGAACCCGCTACCTTATAAATATCAAAAGCCCGAAATGTGGTGGCAATCATTAAGACCAGCCACTCTGCAGGATTTCAAAGCATCACCTGTTACCGCAATTTCAAAAGCTGATGTAGAGATGCTCTTCAAAAAGATAATGAAATGGCCCGAAGATTTTAAGCCATTGAGAAAGGTGGAAAAAATTCTGCAGGACAAAATCAAATTATTTGAAGAGCAAAAAAAGTTTGATTGGGCAACCGGTGAGCTACTCGCTTATGCAAGCATATTACAGGAACACAAAGATGTAAGAATGAGCGGACAGGATATTAGGCGTGGTACTTTTAGCCACCGGCATGCTATACTGCGGGATGAAAATACAGATGGGTTTTATAACCGGCTAAGCAATATTTCGGAAAATCAGGGACAGTTCAGGATTTACAATTCTTTATTGAGTGAGTACGCGGTGCTCGGCTTTGAGTATGGATACGCAATGGCCAATCCTAATGCACTAGTTATCTGGGAAGCGCAGTTTGGTGATTTTGCGAACGTTGCTCAATCAATCATTGACCAATTCATCACTTGCGCAGAACAGAAGTGGCGAAGAATGAACGGCCTGGTTTTGTTCTTGCCTCATGGATTCGAGGGACAAGGGCCAGAGCATAGCAGTGGAAGGATTGAGCGTTTTTTACAAATGTCCGCTGAGCTGAACATCGTGGTCACAAATGTCACTACTGCAGGTAATTTATTTCACTGTCTTCGAAGACAGCTTGCTTGGCCCTTTAGAAAACCCTTGATCAACTTTTCTCCAAAAGCGAATTTGAGACACCCGGGCAGCTATAGTGAAATAGGTGCATTCACTACGGGTAGTTTTCTTGAGGTGATTGATGATGAGATAGTGGAGGATCCTAAGTCTGTAACCAAAGTACTTTTGTGCAACGGGAAAATCTTTTTTGATCTGAACGAGCATAGAATAAAAGAAAAGAAACAGGGTGTAGCTATCGTAAGAATGGAGCAACTTTATCCCTTACCCGAACAGCAATTGTTGAGACTGGTGAAAAAATATCCCAAAGCTGTCTGGTATTGGGTGCAGGAAGAGCCCCTAAATATGGGTGCTGCTGCTTTTCTCAGAATGAATCTTACATCTATCAACTACGGAATCATCAGTCGCATAGCAAGTGCCGCAACGGCAACCGGATTCTCAAAGGTTCATCACCAGGAACAAAGCGAAATTTTAAAGACGGCCTTCTCAATATAGATTTCGTTCAGCTAAGGGCAGAGCTTGCTACTTTGCGATCTGGGAACTTTTCCTCTAATCTTTTAGTAAAGAAATAGTTTGAACTTCTATTCCATTATTTATCTTAACAAGATATGTTCCTTTGGCAAAACCGGACATGTTAATTCTTTGTTGATTTAAACCTTTCAATCCGTCTACCCGAAGTGTCTGCAGATTTTTTCCGGAAGCATCCGTCAACGTTAAAATGATCTTAGCCCTGTCTTCTAACTGAATGATAGCGGTGCTGAAATTCTTTGCAGGATTCGGATAAATATTTACACCAAAACTCCGGTTATTAAGTCTGAGGCTTCTGGTTTGGCTGTAAGTAAATCGTCCGTCCTTATCGACCATCCTTATCCTGTAAAATGCAACTCCGTTTGGTTTCACTGTAACAATATTTAAATCATTGAAAGAATATCTTGCTGTCACACTTCCATTATAATTAGCCTTCACACTCCCAATGGTTGTAAAATTTGATCCGCTAAAACTTCTTTCGAGTTCGAAATAATTTGAGTTAGCATCCTGGTGTTCAACTTGCCAGCTCAAGACTCCATCGTTTTCTTTTTTCTCAACTGAAAAATTACTCAGGACTACCGGGAGAACCACATTCGACAGAGGTACAAATGAATAACTTGAATATGGAGTTCCTCCATTCACGAAAGCAACGCCATAAAACGGAGACGTAGAATTCGTATTATCATTTCCACTGATCTCTGTGTAGAAGTTGAACTGACTTGTAGATCCACCGTCAGCAAGTTGTGCAAGTCTTATATCTGATGTAATCGCGGGAGCACCTGAAAAGCTGAGCTCCAAAGCATCAATCTCGGTTCCGGCTGCAAAAGAATATACCGGCGATCCGGTGGGCACTACTGCGAACAGATAATTGTAGTAGCCGCCCTCATTGCTTTCATCCGTTACGTAACTGGAAGTCGGAACATAAGTGATTAAGGGATTTGATTTGATGGCCACTGTGGGTTTTGGATTTACCGAATTCGGAATCTGAATCGTAAACTGCAGGTTACTGAACTGTCCGCTAAAAGCCGCGCTTGATTTTATCGCGATCATTGCCGAATTCGGTGTGCTACCTGGTTTAAGAGTTCCGGTAAAAAGCTCCCCCGTCATTTGGCAATATGCTGAGCTAATGCATGAAAATAATAAAATCGACAAGTAAATCTTTTTCATAAATCTTAATTTGGTAGTTGTTGACTTTTAGTTGAAAGTTCTGCATTAAGTAATACTGATGATAAAATGAATGCCCTGTCGTTTGAAGGGCCCTGGTATTTCACCTGGCCATTCATATTCAGATCGGCACGTTCGTATCCGACCTTAGTACCTAACTCATTATTTACAAGAGCTGAAAGAATGTTTGCCCTGTCGTTTGACGGTCCCTGGTATTTCACCTGTGCATTCCCGTTCGCGTCTCCAGCCCATAAAAGATTCTTTCCGGAAGACAATACAAATGCCGTAGAGGTGCCATAAAGTTGCGCATCAGATGCAGAAGTTAGGTCAACCAACGCTGCAGTGGATTTTGTTTCGTCAAGAGCTGGAGTGAGAACAGCAGGATTGGTACTAATTCCCAAATGATTTCTGTGTCTCACTGAAATTGTATAATTGTCGGAAGCTGTGTTATTGAAAGTAACGAGACTCACACCGTCTATGTCTACTATATCTCCGTCTCTTTGGAGCAATGCGCTCCTCGTCTGCAAAACACTATTGCCAGGGGAACCCGCGTTGTTTCTTAGTTCAATAAATACCCAATCAACGATGTCGTTGTTACTAGACGCCTGGTTGTTAAACACGCTTGAAGGCACGGTCTCAGTCACAGTGTTTGCCACATGCGTAAATTGCGTACTATAAGGCGCAGTCCTGTATGGATCCGAAAGCGGAATCACATTGGTAGGAGATCTTAACCCATCGTTCATCACACCTGTAGATGTATTATATGCTCCCTGCAAAAATATTTTTGATTTTAAAAGATCGAATTTGTCGAGAGCCGTAAGTTGCCCGGAGTTACTCGCAATAATCGCGGATATTTGGTTGGCGCCTGCGTTATGTGTTTCGCTTGAGGAACTCCAATCTGTGCCATTAAAAAAATAGCCTCTTAGGTTGCCTTCAGATCCTGTTACATCACTTCCATCAATGTACTGGCCCTTAATAGTAACAGTTCCGGAAATTCCACTTTTAGTTACTGGCCAATACGCCTTTATATAATCAGATATTTTTGCCGGCTTATTTGGTGACGCGGCTCCTAAAACTTTTACTCCCACTTTTGCGCTCGAGTAAGTACCGGTTGTCGTAATAAATGCAGGGCGATAGCTGCTTCCGGCTCCCACGGGGATTTCTTTTGAAGATATATTTGAGGCAATTTCTTTGAACACCTGTCCCGTTCCGTTTGTTTCTAAAAATTTATTTGTACCTGCTCCCGAAAAAGTTGCGACATCTGAAAGTGTGAAATTATAATTGCCAGTTTTTATTTTTCCGTTTGTGAATATCAGGCTTGTTCCAATTTTTAGATCTCCGGTTAAAGTGGCGTTAGCGGTGTTATTAATTTCTAGCACCGGAATGGTAAAACCATTCATATTCAGATTTTGATTTGTACTTCCGCTCAAAAGAATTTTTCCCGGCCCTAATATATCGGTAGTCGCGGTGACATCGCCCTGTACATAAATTGCTGCGCCGGATTCTATGAAAAGTTGAGCGCCATTGACGTTCAATTGCGCTTGCATTACAGCCGGTAAGATCAACATTCCGGCAGTAACAAAAAGGTTAGAATAAATTTTCATACTTATTTTTTAAATGGATAGGCTTGCTGCTATTTTGGCGGAATAAAAATAGTTATAATAAAAAACATTGTCAATTCTGATTATCAAACGGCGACCATAGTTTAGTAAGCTACGGGTGTTTTGTAAAAAAAACTTTTTGATTCTTTACCAACAAAAATGTTCTAAATTTTTCCATTTTCTTTACACATATCCTTTTCGTCGGATCTCTCTGATCTTGCCTGATAATCTTCAGATCCGGAATTCTGCAAGAAACCTGGCAACATAAAAAAGCTCTCGGGAACAAAAATAAAGTTTGGATGAATTGAATCCCTAAGATAAAATTTATTTTTTAAGATGTAGATCAAATTCATGAGTTCGTTTTCTCTCCCAACTGAATGATTCCGCCATTGCCCATTTCCCAATTTAGCTTAGGTTTGTAATTCTTAATGTTGACACATGCCTATAGAAATAAAAGTGCCCACTGTCGGTGAAAGTATAAGTGAAGTAACACTTACCAAATGGATAAAAAATGACGGTGATTGGGTTGACCGGGACGAGGTAATTGCTGAATTGGAAAGTGAGAAAGCCACCTTCGAAATTAATGCCGAGCAGGCCGGCATTTTGCACACGGTTGCAAAGGAGGATGATACATTAGAAATTGGAAATCTTGTTGGAACAATCGATGATACTGCTGAAAAACCAGCCTCTGCAAAACAGGAAAAGAAAATTGAAAAGAAAGAACATCCAACCACCGAAAAAAAATCTGATTCAAAAGAATCTATAGAAAAAAAGGTGGGGGGCAGCCCCTTAAACAAAGAAGAACAGCCTTCCTTTTCTTCCGCGGAAACAAAAGCTTC
>JBBSPT010000053.1:0-10513 GCA_038258515.1 Chitinophagales bacterium
CCGGCAAGAATATGTTGGTGGATACAGCAGGACGTATCGATAAATTCAAAAGACGTTACGAGAAAAAAGGTAAATAATTTCTTTTTTAAAAAATATTCCCCCGTCTTCGGGGGATTTTTTATTTCTACCGTTTTACAAATGCCTATTTTAGAGAATGCAAATATTGCTCGATGACATTCCCTGCAACGATGCACTTTATCCCTTTGGAGCAACCAGGTCCATAGCGCATCTCAGGATCGGAATTCTTTCGATCTATGAAAAATGGCAACTCGCATTTCCGGGGAAAGTCACTATTGTTTCCGAAGGAAATCTGAAACCAGGATCGGCTGAACAGGTTTTTGAAATCCCGGCAAATCTTCTTCCATCTGCAAATCTATTTGATCAATTAAGAAAAAGTACTTCGACTCTTCTAATGCGTGAATGCCCGGTGATGCAACATCCCTGGGATATTTTTCAGCACAACAGACAATCAATCGTCGAAGACTTTTCATTATTAACGAAGGGAAAAACATCTGCACCCATCAGCCGTGGCAATGGGATAGTTTGCCCGGAAAATATTTTTGTAGAACCGGGAGCTAAAATTTCGTTTTCCACACTCAACGCCTCGGAGGGTCCGATCTATATTGGCAAAAATGCCGAGATTCTTGAGGGAAGCTTGGTTCGGGGACCTTTTGCTTTGTGCGAAGGCGGCATCCTCAAGATGGGAACGAAAGTTTATGGAGCCACGACTATCGGAAAATATTGTATAGCCGGTGGCGAAATAAAAAATTCGGTATTGATGGATTACAGTAACAAAGCCCACGATGGTTACCTTGGCGATTCTGTGATTGGTGGCTGGTGCAATCTTGGAGCCGGAACAAGTAATTCAAATTTAAAAAATACCGCAGGTATGATTAAAGTTTGGAACAATGAAACCAGGGAATTTTTGGAGGCGGGTACAAAGTGTGGTTTATTCATGGGCGACTACAGTCGCTGTGCAATCAACACATCTTTCAATACAGGAACGGTGGTGGGAGTTTGCTGTAATATTTTTAGAAATGCCTTTCCACCGAAGCACGTGGAAGACTTTACGTGGGGAAGCGAATCATATATTTTTGAGAAGGCGCTAAGAGACATAGCCAATTGGAAAAAATTAAAGGGCCATGACATATCGCAGGATGAGATCGAATCATTGAAAAAACTTTACTCTTTAAAAAAGAAATCATGAGAAAGCAAATTGCAGCAGCCAACTGGAAGATGAACCTGGATGTGAAGCAGGCCACCAGCCTGCTTGATGAACTCGTTGCAGAAAAAATTTCTTTAACCAGTGATCAACGGGCTGTCATTGCAGTTCCGTTTCCCTACCTCTATTTGGCAAAGGAAAAGCTTTCTAATGCGGATGGCTTTTTCGTGGCTGCCCAAAATTGTTACATACAGGCTGCGGGGGCTTACACCGGCGAAGTAAGCGCACTCATGCTTGTTTCGCTGCAAGTAAAATACGTGATCATTGGCCATAGTGAAAGAAGAGAAATATTTGGCGAGGACAATAAGATGCTTGCTCAAAAAATCGATATCTGTTTACAACAAAATCTAAAACCTATTTTTTGTTGCGGTGAACCGTTGCACATAAGAGAAGATGAAAGGCAAAATGAATACGTAGAAGCGCAAATCAGAGAAAGCCTTTTTCACCTTCCAACGGATCAACTCGAAAATTTCGTGATTGCCTACGAGCCAATATGGGCAATAGGCACAGGACGGACTGCTTCTGCAGAACAGGCGCAGGAAATGCATGCTTTTATCAGGAGCACATTGTCGGACAAATATGGCGAAGACCTCGCAGCAACAGTTTCAATTTTATATGGAGGAAGCGTCAAGGCAGACAATGCAAAAGAAATCTTCGGGAAACCGGATGTAGATGGAGGTCTGGTCGGTGGGGCTTCACTTGTGGCGAGGGATTTTGCCAAAATCATAAAAAGCCTGAAATAGCGCTGAAAGCCTTCACTAGTTTTTCATCTTTTCGTGATCATGTTGACCGGTATTTTCATTTTCGTTGTTAACGTTTAATGTGACCGGAACGAAAGTGTTGAGCTTGTTCAAATGAATTACAGTTTTATCTCCTGTATCCGTTCTCTCATACATCGGTTCGAATTTACCTCCATAAAAAATTTCATCGAATACATAAGAAGTTCGAGCCACGACATCAGTTGAAAACATATCGTCAAAGGCTTTTATAAACACCAAAACTTCTCCCTGGGTGTTCTTAAAATCTTCCACCCCGAAATTGTGAAGTGGACTTTTATCGGTGATGGGATGTACAAGAGTCCAGGTTAAGGTCAGCGCATTGACTGTACTGTATTCCAGGTCAAGCTGAAAAAATCTGTTTATTCGATTGCCGTTTTCTTCTACGATCATTCCCAAAGTCACGTTAGCAGAAACGTTCACAAGGTTTGTGTTTTTAAAGGGCGCCACCCGCATCATTAAGGCATTGATATTTTTATAAGGTGCAATGACGGCATTCTCACTGAATCGCAAGTGGGCAACAGGTTTGGCGAATCTTCCATATAAAAGGCCGGTAGCTAATGCAAAACTGAGAAGCCCGATCATTGCTTCAAAAGCAGCGACCGAACTTGATAAAAATCCAATAGGGCTGATGCGCCCATATCCAACAGTGGTAAAAGTTTGAGTGCTGAAAAAGAATGATTCAGCAAAATTAGTAAGCTCAGAAGGCGAAGGAATTTCACCTAATGAATCTACACCGATAATAAAATAAACAAAGGCAAAGAGCAGGTTAATAATGAAATAAAAGGAAACAATGATGGTGAGAAATTTCCAGCGAGGCATTAACAACATGGTATGATACCAACTAATCTTTTCGAAAAAACCGATACCTCGTTTTTCAATATTGGCGCGGCCATTTTTATTTAGAAACCTTCCTCCATAATTGGAAGGGTTATTCCCAAAACCGGTATTTATTTCAGCTGTCGTCTTTATATGTCTTTTCTGAAATAATGCCATGTCGGTTTTATATTTTTACAGGAAACGGTTTACGTTCCGGGAACAAATATAAATCGTGTTACTATATCTTTTCGCTAAGTTCAGTCGATGAGTATTCAAAAATTTTTATACCAGAATGTGTTCTGGCGTAGCGTTTTTTACCTTTCAGCCTTTGTGCTGAATATTCTGATTGCACGGCATTTTGAATCCGCGATTTCAGGTAGATTCTATTACCTCGTCAATTTATTTGCTTTCGTTACGCTGGTTGCGAGTCTTAGTATCGAGTCAGGTATCGTCTATTTTTCATCTTCAAACAAGATTTCAGGTAGAGCGCTTTTTAATTTTTCCTTATTTTGGACGCTGCTGACCGGGGGAATAATTTTTACGCTTGTGAATTTCACGGCATTACTGCCAGCCTCTATTACTGCAGGCGACAATTCCTATTATTTGCTGCTGTTCGTTTGCGGAAATCTCCTTATCACTTTTTTAAATGGTCTTTTTTATTCGGCAAATAAGTTTCGATTGCCAAACATTTCGGCTATCCTGATAAACCTGCTGCTAATCGTCATTATTTTTTTTGTGGACAAATACCAATGGCTCACCAATGAGAAATACATGCTTTTATATTTTGGAAGTTTTTTCCTGCAAGGAGTTATTCTGTCGATCATTTTCAGGATCAATCTTGAAAGTAAACCGGTATCACGTTTTCCGGCAATTCCGAAAATTTATTTGTTGTTTAAATATTGTTTGATTGCTTTCGCCAGCAACCTCGTTACTTTTCTCTATTACCGGGTGGACTATTGGTTTGTTAACCGTTATGCTTCTGCAGATGAACTTGGAAATTATATTCAGGTTTCCAGGATTGCACAAATGTTTTTTGTTCTGCCTGCTATTCTTGCTTCGGTTGTTTTTCCGCTAACTGCCGGGGGCAGGCGGCAGGAAGTTAAAGATGCGCTGCTCGTAATTTCCCGAAGTATTATTTTTTTCTACAGCCTTGCCTGCGTTGTTATTATCGGGGTTGGTTGGTGGGGTTTCCCATTTGTATTCGGGGCAAGTTTCAGCAAAATGTACACTCCTTTTTTATTGCTGGTTCCGGGGATATTATCGCTGGGATCTCTGTACACCTTCACTGCCTATTATGCGGGGAAAGACAAGGTGATCGTGAATCTGAAAGGTGCATTGCTCACACTTTTCGTGATCGCTACGGGAGATGCGATCTTCATAAAAAAATATGGGATTAACGCTGCTGCAGCCATCAGCAGCATCGGTTACCTGGTTTATCATATTTATGTTGTTTCAATTTTTAAAAGAGAATACAATGTTTCTTTCACTGAATGTTATCTTTTAAAATTCTCTGATCTTTCGAAGATAAAAGCTTCTTTTTCTAAAAGAAATAATACTCAGTAATGCAGCAAGAGAATATTTATATAGACGGATCTTATTTGCAAAATAATCCATCGTGGGGTGGAGAAGATTCGGGGTGGAAGGCAGAAGCAATATGGGACTTATTGCAGAGAAATCAAATTGTTCCAAAAGAAATTACTGACGTGGGCTGTGGTGCAGGTGGGGTTCTGCGGTCGTTATCATTAAGGCTTGGTGGACGTGTATCCTGCAATGGCTATGATATTTCGCCGCAGGCGATAGCATTGGCAAATAGCTTTGCCTATGAAAATATTTATTTTTTTAATGATGATTTTACAACAAAGAATATTCATACAGATTTATTGCTTGTCATTGATGTTGTAGAACACCTTAAGGATTATTACGGGTTCTTACAGACTATCAAAACGAAAAGCAACCACTTTGTATTTCACATTCCGCTTGATCTTTCCTGCAGAACGATTTTGAAACCTCATGTACTTTTGCAGCAACGAAATGCAGTCGGTCACATTCATTATTTTACGAAGGAAATGGTGCATTGGTTTCTAAAAGATTGTGGGTATGAAGTATTGGATATTGTGTACACAAAACCGGTAATAGATATTGAAGCACCTCGCGGCATCAGGACGGCGATGAAGAAAATGCTGAGGAATTTTTCCTATTCTTTCAGTGAAGATTTAAGCGCAAAACTCTGGGGAAATTATTCTCTCCTGATTTTAGCAAAATAGTATTTGAGAGATTGTAAAAAGATCATGGAACAAAACATTCTTTGGCTCGCAAGCTGGTATCCAAATAAATTAACGCCTTTTGACGGCGATTTCATTCAGCGTCATGCAAGAGCTGTGTCTCTTTTTACGAGGTTGACAGTAATCCACATTAAGAAAGATGAGTACGCAGAAATCACCAACGATGTCAAAATCTTTACCAGTTCTACGGGCAATCTTACTGAGATCATCGTCTTTTATCACTCCGCGGATTTTAGATTAAGCCCTATCAATAAATTGCTTTCACACCTAAAGTATACCAGGGTTTATAAAAAAATCTTAGCGGATTATATTTTAAGAAATGGAAGGCCGAACATTGTTCATGTTCACGTCGCCTTCAAAGCAGGAGTGCAGGCGCTTTATTTAAAAAGGAATTTAAGCCTTCCTTTTATTGTCACCGAACATTGGACTGGTTATTATAAAACTGCAGTTTTGAATTTCTATAACAGCAGCGGTTTTTTTCAGCGATACATAAAGAAAATTTTGTCGCAGGCCTCTCTTCTTTTACCGGTAACTCATAAGCTTGGCGAAACGATCAACACTAACATCGCTAACGTGCCGTTCACTGTTGTTGAAAATGTAGCTGACACAAATTTCTTTTATTTCAAACCAATCCAAAACAAACGATTCCGTTTCATTCATGTTTCCTCATTGAATTATCAAAAGAACCCTGAAGCCATAATCCGTTCCGCAAGACGGTTAGTTGATCTTGGATTTGATTTCGAATTGGTCATGATTGGCTGGGTTACAAAAGAGCTTGCTGATTTGGCCGATCAACTTTTGCTCCTGGAAAAATATGTCGTTTTCAAGCATCCGATTTCCTATGAAGAAGTTGCCTCAGAAATGCAAAAATCTTCATGCCTTTTAATGTTCAGCAGAGTCGAAAACCTGCCATGTGTAATTATTGAAGCGCTGTGCTGTGGACTGCCAATTGTGTCATCGGAGGTAGGTGGCATCAGTGAAGTCGTAAATCAATCAAATGGAATTCTGGTAAAAAGCGGAGATGAAGCACAGCTAGTAAATGCCATGAAAAACATTGTTTTACAATATGATAAGTATGACCGGCCTAAAATTTCCCAGGTTGCATCCGCGAAATTTAGTTACGAGGCGATCGGTAAAAAAATCTATAGTATTTATAGCGGCCAATCCATTCATTAATCCTTTTTTAATTTTTGATTTAACAGCCTTTGAGAGCTCACTCATTAGATTACCTTTGCAGCGTTTTCAAATTATTCAGGGACAATGAAGAACATCAGAAATTTTTGCATCATCGCTCATATAGATCACGGTAAAAGTACCCTGGCTGACCGGCTTCTTGAGTTTACACATACAATTTCTGACAGGGAGATGCAGGCGCAGGTGCTTGACGATATGGACCTCGAGCGTGAGAAAGGCATTACAATTAAGAGCCATGCTATCCAGATAAATTATAAGTCAAATGGAATCGACTATGTGCTCAATCTTATAGACACTCCCGGCCACGTGGATTTTAGTTATGAGGTGAGCCGTGCACTGGCCGCCTGCGAGGGGGCATTGTTATTAGTGGACGCCACACAAGGAATACAGGCGCAGACAATTTCTAACCTTTATCTCGCTATTGATAATGACCTTGAGATAATTCCTGTCATCAATAAAATAGACATGGATGGCGCGATGATCCCGGAAGTGGAAGACCAGATGATAGAACTGATTGGTTGCAAGCATGAAGACATTTTACATGCCAGCGCTAAAACCGGTTGGGGTATAGAAGAAATCGTAAATGCCATCATTGCCAGGATTCCTGCACCCGAAGGAGATTATAATGCGCCGCTGCAGGCTTTGATATTCGACAGCGTCTTCAACAGTTTCAGGGGAATCATCGTTTACTATCGCGTATTCAACGGAGTGCTTAACAGAGGAGATAAAATTAAATTTTCTAACACCGGAAAGGAGTACGAAGCCGATGAGGTAGGCGTGTTGAAAATCGGACTGCTCCCAAAAACAGAGGTTAAAGCCGGCGATGTGGGCTACGTAATTACAGGAATTAAAAATGCCAGGGAGGTTAAAGTTGGGGACACCATCACCACAACAAAAAACCCTTGTAAAGAATCGATAAAGGGTTTTGAAGAAGTGAAGCCCATGGTTTTTGCAGGAATATTTCCAGTAAATACGGATGAGTTTGAAGAGCTGCGCGATTGTATGGAAAAACTTCAGTTAAATGATGCCTCTCTCACATTTGAATTAGAAACATCACAGGCATTGGGTTTTGGATTTCGCTGCGGATTTCTCGGAATGCTGCACATGGAGATCATCCAGGAGCGGCTGGAAAGGGAGTTTAATCAAACAGTTATCACCACGGTTCCTAACGTAGGCTTCATCGCACACACTACAAAGGGAGAAAAGATAATCGTCCATAATCCTGCGCAGATGCCCGACCCCAGCCGGATCGAGACTATAGAAGAACCATTTATTAAGGCGCAGATCATCACCAAACCTGAGTATATCGGTAACATTATGACACTGTGCATTAACAAGCGCGGAAATCTTACAAACCAGGGTTACCTGACGCCAACAAGAGTAGAGCTGACTTTTGAAATGCCACTTACCGAAATCGTTTTTGATTTTTACGACAGGCTAAAAAGTGTGACCCGGGGCTATGCGTCATTTGATTATCATCCAATCGGGTATCGTGAAAGCGATATCGTGAAAATGGATATTTTACTGAACGGTGAGAAGGTAGATGCTTTGAGCTCATTGATCCACCGCATCCGCTCCCATGAGTTTGGAAGAAAGCTGTGCGAAAAATTGAAAGATCTGGTACCGCGTCAACAGTTCCAGATCGCCATACAAGCTGCTATAGGAGCGAAGATAGTTGCTCGTGAAAACATCAGCGCCATCAGAAAAGATGTTACTGCAAAATGTTATGGAGGCGATATCAGCCGTAAAAGAAAACTTCTGGAGAAACAAAAGGAAGGCAAGAAAAGAATGAAGCAGATAGGGAATGTGGAAGTGCCGCAGGAGGCGTTCCTTGCCGTTTTAAAGTTGGATGATTAATTTTTGCGGTTAACTATTGTTGGAAAACAATGCTTCCGTCAAAGATCTAAAATCAGCAACCGGGTTGAAAAAGTTATTCCGGGCAATAGTATCTTTACCAGGTTTTAATTGCAGAAACCAAAGAGTTAGTTTTTATTAGCCATCTTATATACATTTACCAAAATTACTTTATGAAACTATTTGTAGCCGGTCTGCCTTATGATCTGGATGATGCCGAGCTGGAAGAAATATTTGAAAAATTCGGAGTGGTCTCATCGGCCCGCGTTGCAATCGACAGGGAAACCGGAAAAAGCAAAGGTTTTGCCTTTGTAGAAATGGCCAACGACACTGACGCCAGGTCAGCCATCGAAAATCTCAAAGATATTTCCCTTGGAAAAAAGCCACTGGTTGTTACCCAGGCCGAAGAACGTTCTTCGCCGAGAGACAACCGGAACAAAGCCCCCTGGAAGCATTAGTCTTCATTTAGGTAAGACGATTTCTTTGAACTTGTATCGATAAAGTTGTGAAGATTTTATCCTGTCAGGAAAAAGGTTTCCTCTTATTGTTCCCTAATTTTGGCATATGATCCGCAATTACAAATCCTTATTGACGAGCATATTTGCAATAGTCATATTTGGTTCTATCAACTGTAGCAAAAAATCCGATCCAACACCACTACCTCCCGATCCGCCTCCTTTTAATTATAAAACTGAGAATGTTGTGATCGTTGTGATTGACGGTCCACGCTATACAGAAACATGGGGAGATCCGACGCGCCAATTTATTCCAAAAAGAAATGCATTACTAAAACAAGGAGTTCTTTGCAATGCAATTTATAACAACGGCGTTACGAAGACAGTTCCGGGACACACTGCGATTGCAACCGGCTTCTATCAGTCGATAGCTAACGATGGAAAAGAACTGCCGCAGGAACCTTCGATCATGCAGTCCTGGTTGAAGAAATCAAAAGAACCGACTTCAGAAGCATGGCTTATTACTACAAAGGATAAACTACAGGTGCTTGCTGATTGCCAGGAACCAACCTGGATGGGAACTTACAACCCGATGACAGATTGTGGCATCAATGGACTCGGAACCGGTTACAGGCTTGACCAAACCACCTTTCAACGGGTGACTGAGACGCTTACAAGAGATCACCCGAAATTACTTTTTATCAATTTCAAACAACCTGACGATGCGGCCCATCATATGGATTCCATTGCATATCTCAGGGGCATTGTGGACACAGATAATTATGTTGATCTCTTATGGAAAGCGCTGCAAAATGATCCTGTCTATAAAGGCAAGACCACATTGATAGTGACAAATGATCATGGACGCCATACAGCGGGTCACCTTGATGGATATGTTTCACACGGCGATGATTGCGATGGATGCAGGCACATTGAAATGTTTGCAATCGGTCCGGACTTTAAGAAAAATTTTATCAGCAATACCAACTACGACCAGATAGACATCACCTCAACTGTCGCAGAACTCCTTGATTTTGATATGCCATTTGCAAAAGGAAAAGTTATCTCGGATCTGTTTACACAAATGAAATGACGCTGCTGTTCAGCCATTTTCATAAAACAACGGTACACAGCAAGCTAATCTCATTAATCTTTCATATCGTCCTGCAGCCTTGAATATACCTCGGTATCTCCAAATTTTCCATTGAAGAAATAATCTTCTTTAAAGTAAGCTTCTTTTACAAATCCGGTTGATAGTAACAATGAAGAAGATGCTGTGTTGATTGGATTTATACGTGCCTCCAGGCTGTGCAGTTTCATGTCATTAAATGCAAATGGGATCAATTTGGTTAGCGCTTCTTTCATGATACCTTTCTTCCAATATTCGGGTAGCAACATGTAACCGGTTTCTGCACGAAAATGTTCCTTGATCAATCTCCAAAATCCCACATAGCCAATCAGAAGGCCCGAATCCTGGCGGAGCGCTATGCCCCAGGTTATTCCTTCAGCCTTGTCAAGGCCGTCATCAACCTTTTGAAGAAAGCCTGCCGCGTCTTCAAGACTTTTCGCCTTTTCTTTATCGATAAACTGCATTGTCTCATCCCTGGATCTAAGCTGAAGGAGTCGAGGAACATCCGGAGTAATCATTCTCCTTAACAAGAGACGCTTTGTTTGAAAAGTGGGAAACGGATTGAAGTTGATTTCTAACATTTCTTTCTGAATGATAAACTGGAAAAAGGTAGTCGTTTTGCTTTTGTAAAAATTTAATTAGAGTTAAATTTTTGGAAAGTCAGTAATCAAAAGTACCGTTTGTCAAATAAAGACCTTCAATATTAAATGTGGTCCTATTTTTGACTTTGGATGTAAAAATATTTATTCAAAATAAAAAAAATAACGATGAAAAAAATAATA
>JBBSPT010000054.1:0-10501 GCA_038258515.1 Chitinophagales bacterium
AATCATAAGTGTTAGTGCAATTTTCTTAGCGTTCTTAAAACAATTCGGAGTGATCATGGACTCTACCGGAAACCCCCGATCGAATTTTAAAACTATCACGCTTCTTGCAGCAGTACACGTTGTACTTACCTACATTTTCATAAAATATTTTGGATTTCTTGGTGCTGCTTTCGCCTTAATTCCTTCCCACATTTTTGGATTCGTTATTAGCCAGCGTATCCTGTATAAGAATTTTGGAATTAATTTTTTGTCCTGTTTCAAACATGCATTTACTTTTTATCCTGAGCTTACAAAAATGATTTTAGATAAACAACAATGGAAAACGATTTGATAGAAGACAGAGATATTATCATGATGGGCATGCAACCGTGGGATGTTGAGATTGGAAGCAATTTCAAAAACATGGCTATGGAGATATCAAAGCATCATCGTGTGTTGTATGTTAACAGGCCATTGGATAGAATGACAGCCATCCAGGATCGCGGCGATAAAAAAACTATTACACGCCTGGAAAGTATCAAGAAGAATAAGGGTGTGTTGCAGGAAGCAATTAAGAATCTTTGGGTCTTCAATCCACGCACCATGCTTGAGTCTGTCAATTGGATGCCTCCTGGTAAGTCGTATGAATTTTTAAATAAATTAAACAATAAGAAATTGTCAGAACAGGTAAAATTTGCGAGGCAGGAACTTGAATTAAAGAATCCTTTGTTAATAATAGATAATGATTTTTTTAACGGGTTGTATCTTGGCGAATATCTCGGTATTGATTGCACTGTTTACTACCTGAGAGATTACCTGCTTTCGCAACCTTATTTCTACAAACACGGTAAGAAATCGGAAGCTGCACTGATAAGAAAATCACAGGTTGTTGCAACGAATTCATTGTATCTCGCGGATTATGCAAAGCAAAATAACAAAAACACTTTTTATATTGGACAAGGTTGTGATGCCGAAGCATTTGAAAAAAAGCCTCTCGAAGTTCCGTCAGATATCGTTGGAATTAAATATCCTGTCATAGGTTATTGCGGTGCTCTCCTGGCCTTAAGGTTAGATATCGAATTGCTGATCTCAATCGCAACAAAAAGGCCGAATTGGAATTTAGTGTTGGTTGGTCCGGAGGACGAAACGTTTAGAAAATCCAGGCTACATAAACTTTCAAACGTTCACTTCCTGGGGCATAAAGATTCTTCGTTATTGCCTGCTTATGTCCATTGCTTTGATGTATGTCTTAATCCGCAGGTCATTAACGAAATGACGATTGGCAACTATCCGAGAAAGGTAGATGAATACCTCGCCGCCGGAAAGCCCGTTGTTGCGACATCGACGAAGGCAATGGAAGAATTCGCGGAATGCACTTATTTATGTGAAGGCTCAGAAGGTTATCTATCGGCGATTGAATTCGCTCTTTCTTCCGACACTGACGACGCTGCTAAACGGAGGCGAATGGAGATAGCAAGATCTCACTCATGGGGAAATAGCATTATGAAATTGTATGATGCAATTGATGAACATTTAAAAAAGAAACAGTATGCATGAAGAAACGAATAAGGAAGATGAATTGAAATCATCGGTGTTCACAGAGGTGATTGCATTGTTGTTTGTGACCATCATATTGGTATTTCTTTTTATAAAAATCCTATTTTTTTAAAAAACAATTGTCTACAGAGTCAATCCATATTAGCAGTTTGTTTCATTCCTGGATTAAAAGGGAATTTATTCAGAAAAATCTTTCAGGGCCCTGGACGGTTATACCCTTTGCTATATTAGCAATTGCGAGTGGTTTCCTTGCGGCAAGCGATCTCTTTTTCATTCCGTTGATTGTTGCTGCATCTCTTGTTGGATTACTCATCGTGTATCATTGTATTTTTCACCCGCTCAAAGGGTTTTACATAATTATATTCTTAGGCTTCTTTGTTTTTTATCCCAACCACCTGTTAGGAAGAGATGCGTTGCCATTGAATACAGGTCTGGAAATCTTGATCGTATTTATTTTTATCGGAACCCAGATTGCAAAGCGATCGGGTGAACTACGCGAACATGCCCTTTCAAAAGCGATGATTTCAATCACACTTTTTCTCTTGACTTTTTATGTTGCACTACAGGTATTTAATCCCAACGTTTGGGGCTTTGCAAGCTGGATCATTGCTTTCAAGCGCTCTGTTATTTTCGTGCTCCTCTATATTATCGCGTATCGCCTAATCGATACCCGTGAGAAATTCCGGTATTTTATTAAGTTTTGGATTGCCATGTCTTTTGTTGCTTGCCTGTATGGATGTTTGCAGCAATGGTTTGGATACCTCCCGCAGGAAATGGCTTATATCAGGAATATTCCAGGTGCATTTGAAATATTAAACCAGGGTGGCCAACTTCGAAAATTTTCTTTTATGTCAGACGTGGTTTCATTTGGTGTGCTTGCAGGCTGTATGTCTTTATTTACCTTGTTGCTTGCCATCAATGAAAAATCAAATCGAAAGAAATATCTCCTGTATTTCGCCGCGGCAATCATGGCGCTGGGGATGTCTTATTCAGGTACAAGAACGACTACTATAATTATTCCCGCGGGTATAGTGTTGTATTGTCTCGTTACCATTCAGAATAAGAAAACGTTATTTACCATCTTCCTTGCAGTATTGGCCGCCATGGTTGTTTTGTTTGCTCCGATTTATTCAAACCCTACGCTCAACAGGATTCGTTCGACAGTCGATACTGAAGACGCATCATTGAATGTGCGCAATACTAACCGCCATTACATACAGCCTTATTTGCAGTCACATCCGTTTGGCGGTGGCATCGGCACAACAAACAATGCCGGGCTGATACGGCATCCTTATCACTCACTCGCCGGATTCGCGACAGACAGCGGGTTTCTGAAAGCTGGCCTGGAACTCGGTTGGATGGGTTTGACATTGATGGTGCTTTTTAACCTTTCAATACTCTGGCAGGGAATCAACTATTATTTTAAGATTAGAGATAAAGAGTTGAAACTATACGTTGTACTTATTGTAGCTACTCTTTTTGCAAACATCGTTACGCAATACTCACAGGAAACTGTGGGGCAATTCCCATTTGGTATTTTCTTTTTTTCATCGATAGCGCTTTTAAAAAGACTGTTAGAATTTGATAAATCGGGTATTTCGCTAAATGGCGTTTGATGATGAGAAAAAACAACAGAAGAAACTCTTTTAATGATCAATAAACTGTAAAAATGAAATATTTATTTTTGATAATGATAGGCTGCTTTATGCTGTATCATCAGGCGTTAACACAAAACCCGCAAAGGGCCGCGCTTTCTAAAAAGAAAGAAGCAGGTGATTCTTCCCGGGTGAAAACAAAAAGCAATTTGCCTTTAACGAACAGTCTGTCTGTTAGTTCCGGATTAGGATTGGGCAGCAGCGGCCCGCTTACTGCCGCTGAGGATTCGCTTGTAAAGTTGAAGTTGGTAAAGCTAGCCCTCAGTAATCCGCAATTGCAAATAGCTGATGCTACCGTCAGGATTGCACAATCGGATATTTCCCGGGCAAAGAGTTCATGGTTGAGCTCCATTGCTGCAACTGGCAACATCAACGAATTTGTGGTGCAGGGTACTGCCGGGGCATTGTACTATCCCAAATATAATTTTGGTATGGTCTTACCTTTTGATATTTTTTCTAAATCCAAAAATGAAAAAATAACTGCAAAGGAAAATCTCATCATTAGCGAAGAGATGAAGAAAGACAAATCGAATTTCATTAAAGCGCAGGTATTGATGGCCTATGAAAATTATAAGGAGAAAAATGAAATTGTTTTCATAGAAAAAAGCTATATCGAGTACGAGTATGCTGCAGATGAGGCCGCTCAAAAAGCCTTTACAGACGGGGACATTACCCTCGAAAAAATGAATCAATCGCACCAGTCATACCTGGAAGAAAAGTCTAAGTTGGTGAGCAAGCAACGGGATCTCAATGTTGCTGTCATAGAGCTGGAACAGTTGATTGGTGTTCCAATGTCAGAAGCACTTACAGCGAAATAAAATGAACCGGAGAAAAGCTATTTATTCTATTTTTCTACTTGGTGGAGGGATCATTACGACCTACTCTGGTTTCAAATGGTATGAATTGTCTAAAGATCCGGATATCGGCTTTTTAGAAAAACAGAAAGAGTTGATTGCTGATTTGGCAGAAAATATTATTCCGCGAACAAGTACTCCCGGTGCAAAAGATGTTGGAGCTTCTGTAGTCATCATATCGCTTATAAAGAAAGCTGCAGATCGCAAGACGCAAAATAATTTTATTAATGGTTTGAAAGATGTTGAAAGATATTCATCAGACGGCTTCGGGAAGTCTTTTACGTTGCTAAATGCAGTCCAGCAGCACGCAGTGGTAAATTATTTTTATAAAAAAGGAAAGAACTATCCCGGAAAAGTGGGAAAGGCTAAAAATAAAATACTCGGGAAATCTTTTTTTGAAATATTGAAATATTATACAACCGTTTCCTATTGCACCTCTCAACGCGGAGCCACCGAAGGGCTATCGTATAGCTATATTCCTGGCCAGTTCTTACCTTGTATGGATCTTGCCTCAAATCAAAAATCCTGGGCTACAAAATAATTTTGGATGGGACAAACACAAGAACCTTCGCAAATAAATATCACCGGTAAAGGTTTAAAACAAATGACCTATGATGCAATTGTTATCGGCAGTGGCATCAGTGGTGGTTGGGCGGCAAAGGAGCTTTGTGAGAAAGGACTGAAGACATTATTGCTTGACCGGGGAAGAAATGTTGAACATGTAAAAGACTACACGACAGCAACGTTAAATCCATGGGAATTTAAAAACAGACTTGAAATCACTGCCGCAGAAAGATTGGAAAATCCAGTGCAGTGCATGGTGTATAACGAAGGTAGCAAACACTTCTATGTAAATGATAAAGAACATCCCTATCTGCAGGAAAAACCTTTCAACTGGATCAGGGGATACCAGGTCGGCGGGCGTTCATTGACCTGGGGCAGGCAGACTTACCGGTTAAGTGAACTGGATTTTGAAGCAAATAAAAAGGATGGTTATGGAGTTGACTGGCCCATCCGCTATAATGACATCGCTCCATGGTACGATTATGTAGAATCCTATGTTGGTATCAGCGGTCAGGCGGAAGGTATTTCGCATTTGCCAGATGGGATTTTCTTGCCACCAATGGAAATGAATTGTATTGAAAGACATTTTAAGGAAAAAATAAAAAGCCATTATGATAATAGGTTTGTCATTAATGGCAGAGTTGCCAATCTGACGAAGGGCTGGGGCGGCAGAGGACCTTGTCAATACCGAAACCTTTGTGACAGAGGTTGTCCTTTTGGAGGATATTTTAGCAGCAACTCCGCGACTATTCCTTCAGCGATAGCCACGGGTAATCTTACATTGCGGCCACATGCGATTGTGTCGCAGATAATTTTAGATGATACCACCGGACGGGCTAAAGGGGTTGTCGTGATTGACGAACAAACCAAGGAGACAA
Source organism: Chitinophagales bacterium (assembly GCA_038258515.1). GTDB lineage: Bacteria > Bacteroidota > Bacteroidia > Chitinophagales > Chitinophagaceae > Ginsengibacter. Next base: position 5,488 of record JBBSPT010000054.1, read on the forward strand.
CCGAATATTTTTCGAAAATCGTTTTTCTGAATGCTTCAACGATTGCAACGGCAGCGATTCTTTTAAATTCTGTTTCTGCAAATTTTCCTACCGGTTTAGGAAATTCCAGCGGCCAGGTCGGATTAAATCTTATGGACCATCATTCCGGAGCCGGAGCGTCCGGACAACATGAATTGTTCAGAGACAAGTACTATTCCGGCAGAAGGCCGACAGGCATTTATATTCCGAGGTTCAGGAACATCAATGAGGAAAGCAAGCATTCCGGTTTTATCAGGGGATACGGATACCAGGCAGATGGCGAAAGAAGTGAGTGGAGAGATATCATGAATGAAGATGAAGGTTTTGGCGAAAGCTATAAACAAAAGCTGACGACGCCCGGACCATGGACAATGTGGATGGGTGCCTGGGGAGAATGTCTTCCAAACCCTTCGAACAAAGTCACCCTACAAGAAAACGAAAAGGATAAATGGAGACTTCCACTTGTTAAGATTGATTTTGCTTTTGGTGAAAATGAACACCGGATGCGGGAAGATGCGAAAGAGAGTGCGATGGAAATGTTGTCTGTTGCCGGCTTTACCGGTATTCGATCTTTTGATTATAATTTTTCCGGTGGAACCACCGTACATGAAATGGGTACAGCAAGGATGGGATTGGATCCCAAAACATCGGTACTTAATAAATTCAACCAAATGCATGACGTGAAAAATGTCTTTATCACAGACGGAAGTTGCATGACTTCCGGAGGATGCCAAAATCCTTCTCTCACCTACATGGCTCTCACCGCAAGAGCAGCCCATTTTGCCGTTGAGGAAATGAAGAAAAACAATCTTTGATAGATCCGGAGCAGCATCAATTCTGTTTGCACTGATTTCGCTCCGGTGGGCTCGTAAATTACGTTTGATTTGATAATTCAGTGTTTCCTCCTCGAACTTTATAATTCAATAAAATATTTATATTCGCGCAATGGTATAATTTTTGCTCTTGTGGGGCAATTCCAGAAAATTGACAGATAGATTATATTTTTTCAATATATCCCCCAAAAATATATTTTCTATTCCCTTATACTGGCTTTGAGATTAATGTCTGATTATAGTTAAGTTTCGTGTATGGACGTACCGGGTGACTTACCTTATCAGTACGAATTTCCTTTCTAAAGAGTGCAACCAGAAGGTGTGCCTTGCGTGAACGATTTATATTAATGAGAGACACCTTGCCTTTAACCATTTTGATTTTCGAAAATTCATATTCTATTTCTAAAACCATTAAACAATCATCTTATTCATGAAAAAACTAACTGTTAAACTATGGTTGCTATGTGCTGTGTTGTTATGCAGCACGGCAGGTTTTGGCCAAACGATGATAGACGTAGCGACGGGAGAGTATTCAAGTCACTATGTAAAGTCAGACGGAAGCGTGTGGACACTTTATAACAATGTTTATGATGTTAGCTATGTAGTAACCCAGGTAGCTGGATTAAGTGGGATAGTAGAAACAGATGGTGGACAGTATAATTCGGTGTTTCGCAAAAGTGATGGCACAGTTTATAGTGCCCGGGGAGGTGCGATCAATTCAACCGCTTACCCGGTAGACAATACAGGGGCCGCGTTTAGCTGCAGTAAAGTGTATGCGATGTGGCGCATGATAGTAGCCATTAAGAACGGAGAAGTGTGGTACTGGTCAGCCGATAATGCAGTACCGGAAGATATGCTGAAGCAGTTTGGTTCGTTAACCAGTTCAGTTCCACGACCAAGGAAATTAATACAGCCGCCCGGTAAAACGATTGTCAAATGCGTACACGGTTCGGGGATATCGCCCTATAGTTCAGCGATACTATGGGGGATCGCTTCCGATGGAACCCTTTGGCAATGGGATCAAACCCATACGACACCCTTCGAAGTAAAAGGCAAGACAGGATTTTCCAAAAAATGGACAGGAGTTGTAAAAGATGCAGCCGTTAATGCGGCGATAAACATGGTAGTGACGAGCACCAATGAAGTGTGGTGCTGGGGGTATAGCGGAGATGAATATGGAGGGCATGCAGGCTGGGCCAATGCAGATATGGATAACATCACCTCCAACCTGTCATCAGCAGGAGTGGTGTTTCCGCTAAAGCAGATCATAGCCAATTACGTATGTGTACAGGTGATAGATGCGAACAACAACCGTTTTGGTATTGGGAACAACCAGACAGGCTCCCTGGGCAGCGGCTACATGTCACCATCATGGAGAACGAACTGGAACGGAGCAGGCAATGCAGTGTATGCCTATGATTATATGACCAGGAATGGCAACCAGGCGACGTGGCTTCAGCTACCGGGGAAATGGAAAAGTATTAAGACAAACAGTTCATTTGCGTTTTATAGTTATGGCCAGGATATGGGAGGGAACTGGTATAGCTGGGGTCGCGCCAAGGCGCAAGGCCTGGGCAATGGAGTAACATGGAAAAACCTCGATCAGTCAACCTATCCAGACTGGCGTGACATACCCGCACCAAGATTAGTGACACCATTAACAGCAGTATGGACAGTAGAAGGAAGCGTGAATCCGGCAGCAGCCAGAAACCCGATAGCCAATGCAGGGATCAACCAGTATTTAAGTTTGGGGGAGACGACAACAGTGTTGAACGGCAGTGGCTCCCACCAGCAGCAACCCGGCAACAGCACGACAGTGACGATGACCAACAAATGGACGAGGATAAGCGGTCCGAATACACCCGCCATTACGAGCCCTACGGCACAAGTCACCACGGTAACAGGGATGACCGGAGGGACCTATGTTTTCAGGAATACAGTTACCAACAGCAAGGGCGCAATTGACTACCAGGAAGTGACGGTAGTAATATCAGGAACAGCCACAAACCAATCACCGACAGCAAATGCAGGTAGTGACATTGTAATCACGTTACCAACGAACAGCACAACATTGAAAGGCAGTGGCAGTGATCCCGACGGCAGCATCAGTTCATACAATTGGGCGAAAGTCTCAGGACCTTCTTCGGGCACATTAGGTAATGCATCATCAGCCACTGCATCATTAACTAATCTTGTCCAGGGAACATACCAATATCAACTGACGGTGACGGATAACAAAGGAGCTAAGGGTCAGGATATAGTAGGGGTAACGGTAAATGGAACCAGCAACTTACTTCCGCCCGTCAATATTTCGAGCTTAGTTCAAGGTATTGATTATAGTTATTATGAAGGAACCTGGGATCTCTTGCCCGATTTCAATAAGCTAACTCCAGTAAAGAGAGGAGTGGCTTCCAATTTTTCAAACAGTGTTTCCAATCAAAAAGTTCTTTATGGACTAAGCCTCTCAGGCTACATAAATATTCCTTCAGATGGGCAATACACGTTCTACACATCCTCTGATGACGGAAGCAGTATTTACATCGATAATAATCTCATAGTGATCAATGATGGTTTACACGGTATGACAGAGAAGTCAGGAAGCATTGGATTAAAGGCCGGGCAGCATACAATAAAGGTTGCATTTTTTCAAAAGGAAGGGGGAGTGGGTTTACAGGTAAGTTATGAAGGAAGTGGAATTAAAAAGCAAATAATTCCATCGTCTGTATTATATCGCCAAAATTTACTACCTGCTGTGATAGTCTCAAACCTGGTAAATGGTATCGATTATAAATACTATGAAGGAACCTGGGATGCGCTCCCGAATTTTTCTTCGCTCACGCCGGTCAAGACTGGAGTAAACTCAAAATTAGACCTTGCTAACGCAAACAGGTATTCTGAATTTGGGTTTAGTTTTTCCGGATATGTTGAAATTCCGGTTGATGGACAATACACATTCTACAGCGCGTCAGACGATGGCAGCAATTTGCTAATAGACAATGTTCTTGTCGTATCGAATGATGGCTTGCATGGCAAATCTGAAAAGTCCGGATCGATTGGACTTAAGGCAGGCAAACATGCAATATCGAGTTTGTTTTTTCAAAATTTAGGTAATCAATATTTTGAAGTCAGCTATGAAGGGAATGGTATTTCAAAGCAGGTAATTCCGGCCTCCACACTATATCGCCAGGGATTACTGCCGGCCTCGAATATACCTAACCTGGTGAATGGCCTCGATTATAAATATTACCAGGGAACATGGAACGTTTTGCCTGATTTTTCGCTGTTGAAGCCAGTCAAGACCGGCTCCGCAACTGATTTTAATTTGTCTTATACGACGAAAACTTCGGATTTTGCCTTTGTATTCTCCGGTTATGTAAATGTGCCAAACGATGGGCAGTACATATTTTATAGTACGTCAGACGATGGCAGCAAGCTGTTGATAGATGATGTATTGGTTGTTTCAAACGATGGGTTGCATGGAAAATCCGAGAAGTCAGGCACGATAGGGTTGAAGGCAGGTAAGCACGCCATTACAAGTTTGTTTTTTCAAAAATATGGAAGCCAGTCTTTTGAAATTAGTTGTGAAGGAGGCGGACTGAAAAAGCAGGTGATTCCGGCAAGTTTGCTTTTTAGACAAAATCTGCAAACAACTCCATATCAAAACGGTGCAAGTCTTCTCGCTACTCCCGCACCCATAGCTAAAAACAATGAAGGATTAAACATACCTCTACAAATAACAGGATATCCCAATCCTACTTCTTCAGATTTTCGAATTTCAGTTCACGGAGGCACCAATGAAAAAATCAATATTTTAGTATTAGGCATTGATGGGAAAATAATTTCCAGAAAGGAGGGACAGACCAATAGCAACTTTCAATTTGGCAGCAATCTAATTCCGGGAGCCTATATTATTAAAGTTATGCAGGGCAATAGTGTAATAACGCAACGTTTTATAAAGAACTAATTGGCTGCTACCGGATCAAAAATACTCAGTCATACTTTACAATTCCTGGGGAATGAGAATTTATCAAAAACAGTCGCAGGTAAAAGGAACGAGTGTTACAGAAATTATCGACGTGTCAAAACTCAGGAATGGCTATTATTATTTGCAGACAAACCTGGGAGGAAAAATGCAGCTCCTGAAAAGATAGTCGTAATCTGAG
>JBBSPT010000055.1:0-10471 GCA_038258515.1 Chitinophagales bacterium
TAATAACATTTGAATCTTTTAATAGGCTGTTATTAAGCGAAGAAAACAGACTATGTGTGAGATTGAAATTTTTGCTGCTTAATTAAGAAGTTACAAAGATATTAAACTGTATTTCAAAAAATATTTAAGAAGCCTTGGATTGCTTTAGTTACTGCTATAATCAAAATTTTAATCATTAAAATAAAAAAGATGGAACGTAAAAAATTTTTAAAATCGGCATTAGGAATTTCTACTTTAACTACATTGGGATATTCTGGAGTGGTGGCCAGTGGCCTAGCCAGAAACCCCAATGATTCACATTCAAAGCCATCAGACCTGAGAATTACTGATATTCGTGGTGCCGTCGTCGCTGCCATCTACGACTGGCCTATCATTAAAGTTTATACTAACCAGGGCATTGTTGGCCTGGGTGAGGTGAGGGATGCGGGTTGGGTTTCCCAGGCGTTGATGCTGAAGCCTTACCTGATAGGCAAAAACCCCCTTGATATTGAAACGATCCTAAGGAGCATTTCCCATCTCACCGGTACGGGAAGATATGCAGGCGGGTATTGCGCTTTGGATATTGCCCTAATGGACATTTCCGGTAAAGCTCTCGGAGTGCCTTGTTGGAAACTGCTGGGAGAAAAGGTACGTGATAAGGTAGAGGTTTACGCAGATACCCCTACAGTTATGGATCTGGATAACCTGAAGGTGATGATGGACAGAAGGTTAAAAATGGGTTTTAAACACTTTAAAATTGACCTTACGCCACAATTAATTAAAGACATTCCTGGAGCTATGTTAGGAAATGTTCCCACAGAGAAAGGACTTGAAGAATGGGGAAAACATGTCTTAAGGGCAAGGGATACAATTGGGTATAGCGTTGACCTCGGGGCCGATCATTTTGGATATATGACAGTTCAAAGCGGAATTGAACTGGGAAATTTTATGTCCCAGTCGAAATACGGCATAGCTTACATTGAGGATGTAATTCATTATACAAGGTGGAATGCAGTAAATCTTAATAAGAAAATTACGGCAGAATCGAATACTCCTACATTAAATGGCGAGGATATTTATCTCCTTGAAGGCTTCAAGCCATGGATTGACTCGAATGCGGTAGATATTGTTCATCCTGATCTCCTAAGTTCCGGGGGAATGATAGAAACAAAGAAGATAGCCGATTATGCCTACCAGTTTGGAGTGAAGACCAAATTTCATTGTGCCTCTTCTCCAATAGGTGTTATGGCCAATGTACATACGGCCGCTACTATCAAAGAATTCACTTCACTGGAGCATCATGCCGCTGAAATGCCCTGGTTCAATGACATCGTTAAAGGTATTCCCCAGCCTATTATACAAGATGGGGCGATTGCTGTTCCTGATACACCAGGATTAGGAATCGAATTGGATGAAGAGGTTTTGAAAAAATACCTTAGAGAGCCGAAATATCTTTCCTATAAACCCGGATTGTTTAATCCTACTCCTGAATTTGATCAGCCAATGAGTATGATGGAGGCTAAGTCTAAAGGGCTTATTGGTGGCTATCATCAGACAGGAGGTCCATGGTGGCATTTTAGCGATGAAGGTGTATATGCAAACCAGGTGGGTTCCAACTAATAGCCGTATTTAACTATTCAACTTTTTGGTGTAATTCATTCTGTCGAATCCCAAAAGTTGAATAGCTTAAATGATCATGAGAAAAAATAACTTCGTAATATAATTGATAATCAGTAATTGAATTATCCCACAACTTACATTTGAGCGCGATATCACTTGAAGTAAAAATATTAAAATGAAAAAAGGAAAGTGTATAAGTCCCGGATACATCTCATTCGGGGAGTTTATGAAATTTGGGTGTTTTGCCATGGTTCTGATACTGATCTCTATAACAAGTGCCGATGCCCAAAACAAATATTTACATCGTTCCATGGATTCTATTGAAGAGGTCAATAGCGAGGTTTTAACGAAAACAGCTCATTACAAGCTCATGTTCGGAGAAAAAGACACTGTAGTAAAGTCAATAAAACGATATGCTTTTCTAACAATAGATCCTGATGGAAAAAGCAAACCGGTAAACTATGGCCGTGAAGAGTTGGTTTGTTATGTTCTTAAAGGCACAGGTATGCTTCATTACCAGAATAAAGATGTTCCAATTAGCAAAGACGATTTCTTTTATGTGCCTGTAAATACCAGGCATTCATTTTCGAATCCCCGAATGGATACCCTTATAGTGTTGGTAATGGGCTTTAAAATTCCTGATACTACACAGGTTACCCTTACCCATGGACTGCAATTGGCAAACGAAAACGATGTGAAGTTTCAGGAGTTGTCGGGGCACGGGGAAACCAGCAGGTTCAGGCTGCTGATAGGTGAAACCACCAGTAAAAGAGATAAAATTGCCGCGGCTTACCAGGTTACCAGCCTGTTTGTGATTGATTTCGATCCTGCCGGTACCAACCTTCCTCACCATCATGAAAAGGAAGAAGAAATCTATTTTATTTTACAGGGCGGAGGTGACATGGTAGCCGGAGTAGATTCTGAAGGCGAAAAAGTGAAGCATCCAGCTCAGAAGGGGGATGGATACTTTTTTTCCCGTGACACTTATGTGGGTTTTTATAGTAAAACGAAACCGGGAAAAGAACATGCAAGAATTTTAGCGGTACGGTTTAAATCTCCTGCTCCCCAAAAATAAGAAGAAGAGAGAGAGAGCTGGTTGCCTGGGGTAAGGTAAGAAGATGGAAGGAAACCGGTTAAGATGAATCAGTATTTTTGCGACATACTGATCACGCCCGGCATTCAACTCCACACCAACCTTGGAAGGTTTTTTTTTGAGAAGTATTATATCATAAGCTTGTGAAAGACCTCCCTGAGTTTAATATTATGGTAGCGTGGTCAAAAATGGGGTTTTTTTGCTCATAAAAAATAGGATTTTTGATTCGCCAAATGAAGGGTAACGAACTCTGCCCGGGAGCAACTTGCGAGTAATAAGTTGGTGCATAAACAATAATACAGGCGGTCTGAAATGGCCGTCTTTTTTATGTGCGTCATGCATGCGATAGTTCTATAAAGTTAGAGTCTTGGCGAGCCATCCAGTGGGAATCTTTAGTCCAAAGCAAGGGTGTCGTTTCCGGCTGCTATCTTCGATTTGAGCACTACTTTATCAGACTCAATTCATTTTAATCACTGCATTTCCGCACTTTTCTTCAAAGCCATCAATAGCAACAGGGGTTATCATCTGCCATGACACGTAATGCTGCCACCTTTTCCTATCCGGTTAAATGCCAGTTCAAAATAATCAGTCTATTTTGCTAACAGAAAACTATACTGGCCTAAGGACACTCTTAATAATTTCTCCCGTTTGCATTTTTTCGAATGCGGTACGCCACTCTGTGATGGGCCAAACGCCGGCGCAAAGTTTACTACGGCGGCTGATTTCATTGTTTTAGAAATCTTTTATTGATTGATATGAATGGATTTTTTCGCAGATAAAGCGGAGTGAACTTTCAAGATCGCCGCCTGCGGTTTTAAAGGTATCACCGTCAATGGTCAATGGTGCGCCGAGCACTACTAATGGAGCGCCGTATTCGGGGCATTGGATCGCTTGTTCCAGGCTAAGTCCCCCGACAGCCTGTACCGGGATGTTCACTGCCTGCACTACTTCCCGGAGCTGATCAAGCGGACTCGGCATTCGAAATCCATTCTTTGCAATACCCCGGCGTTCATCAAAACCAATGTGGTGAATCACAAAATCACAACCGAGGTCTTCAAGCCACCTTGCTGCCGCAACCATGTCCCCGCATCCCAGGTTGTCGCCCATTACTTTTACTCCGAAGTCACGCCCTGCATTCACCGCGCACTTGATAGTCTCTTCATGTGCCCTGGCCATCACTACAACATGAGTGGCACCGGCTTTGGCCATCATTTCAGTTTCGAGGTAGCCGCCGTCCATTGTCTTTAAATCTGCAACGATCGGTACGCCAGGAAATGCCTCACGCAGCTTTTTCACGCCGTGAAGTCCCTCTGCCAGAATAAGAGGTGTTCCTGCTTCCAGCCAGTCAACACCAGCCCGGATAGCCATCGCAGCAGTCTCAAGCGCTTCTTCAATATTTGTCAGGTCAAGCGAAATTTGAACAATAGCATTCATTGGTCAAAACTTTTATATGGACGATTTTGAACGAAATAAGAAAGATTGCTACACCCGTTATGCGCAGAATATGTAATCAGGGCAATGGTTTCACCATAATATCTTTGAAGAACACAACACTTTTAGGATCATGTCCCTGGAATGCAAAAGTGCCATCTGAAATAATTCTGTTGAGGTGATTCTCTGAAGGAACAAAATCATCAGGCTGCGTCCAGTCGGTGACGACTGTATCATTTATTTTGATGACGACATGTTTGCCCTCGACACGAATGTATTCAGTAAACCAAACGTTGTCGGGAACATACACCTCTTTAGTATCCTTGATATCATATAACCCGCCCGACCTCTTCCAATCAGTGTGAGAGTTGTTCACCTGCACTTCAAATCCCTTATCAGGAAAGCCTTCCTGCTGGTATGCGGTGTGAAAATAGATTCCTGAATTTGAGCCTGGCCTGGTCATTACCCTCGCCTTAAATTCAAAATTTTTGAAATCATGATTCATCACCGGGCCTTCGTAATATAGATGAGACCGTGGCCCGGCAACTTTAATTGCGCCATCTTCAATAGAAAATGTTCCCGGCGCTTCACTCGCTTTCCAGCCATCAAACGATTTGCCATCAAAAAGACTGATCCATCCGTCGTTGTTTTTAGCGTTGTGGCTACTTGAGCAGGCCATGAATATTAACGACAGGAAGAAAAACAAACTGTATTTTTTCATAATATCTCTGATTAAATTTATTGGTTAAAAAATATATTAAACGCCCAGGCTCCAGCCCTGGCGGTATTCGCGTTTCACAAATTGATTTGCCTCATCAAAGTTTGTAATTTTCATAGCCTTTGCATCCCAAAGGAGTTTTTTTCTACCGGGGTATTCAGTTCTTCCATTTGCTGCTTTGCTCTCGAGATTCCAGCTACGGATTGCGAGGTTACCGATCAAAACACTTTCTGCAAAAGGACCGGCAAAGTCAAATGAAGAACTTGTATCTGCATTGCCATAACCGGCTATACAAGCATTTACCCACTGGAGATAGTGTCCTTCAGGCACCCGTGCGATTGTTGGCTTTGGCATGGTAATTTCCTGCATACGCTTCGTCGGAAGCAATCTTGGATTTTCTCCGTAGCAATCAAAAAGTAATTTCCCTTTTGTTCCAATAAATAAAATGCCACCGTCGCTATTTCCAAATGGCTCGCCTGGTTGGAGTTCATCGGGAAGCGCCGGCAAGAGGCCGCCGTCATGCCATGATAAATCTATATCACCTTTACCATCTTTTCTCGGGTACTTCAGGTGAATGATAGAAGCGGCGGGAAACCCATCGGGATATTTGGCCTCGCCTCCGTCAATCGTCCAGCTTTTTGGAATACTGCATTCTATTTCCGAAGGAAAGTCAATGGGTAAAATGCGAAACGCAGGATCCATCATATGGCAGGCCATATCTCCCAGGGCGCCGGTGCCAAATGCATTCCATCCTCTCCAGCTAAAAGGCATATAAGCTGGATTATAGGCGACCACCTTGGGCGATGGACCTAACCAAAGATCCCAATCAACGCCCGCAGGTACCGGAAAATTACCCGTAGGGGAAGGTAGTCCTTGCGGCCATACGGGCCTGTTAGTCCATGCCTGCACAGTGTGCACATCGCCGATCAATCCTGCTTCATACATTTCCTGTCCCTGGCGCACACCATCGCCTGATCCACCCTGGTTGCCCATTTGTGTAACCACTTTATAGCGGTTTGCCGCATTCGCTAACGCACGGCATTCATAGATGTCGTGAGCCAATGGTTTTTGAGTGTACACATGCTTCCCCAATTGCATAGCGGCTATGGTAGCCACTGCATGCACATTGTCTGGTGTAGAAATGGAACAGGCATCAATGTTATTTTTCTCTGTATCCAGCATCTTCCGGAAGTCCTTATAATATTTTGCTTTGGGATAAGCAGCCCTGGATTTTACGGCGTTACGATCGTCCACATCACACAATGCGACTATGTTCACATTAGGACTTTTTGAAAACTCACGCAAATCGCTTTCCCCTTTTCCACCTGCACCAATGGTGGCGATATTCAGTTTGTCACTTGGAGCTACGAAGCCTTTGCCACCCAGCACATGCCGCGGCAAAATCATAAAACCTGCAGAAGCTATTCCTGCATTCCTAATAAAATTTCGCCTGGAATTATTTTTTAATTTTTTAAAAATGTGACTGTTTTTTTTCATGATGATATTTTACGGTTGATAATTATTGCAAAAGGTTTTGAGAATTCGTTAAATGTTTTTGATATTTCTGTTTGCTGCAAAAGCTATGGCAATTTCTTTTGTTTCAAAACTCATTTACTACGAGTTTAATTTTTTATTAATTTAAGATACCGTCCCATCCAATAAGGCAATAGCCAAAAAACCGGTTCGCGTTCCACGTGCGGGTTCCCGCTCACAGCCAACCAGGGATTTTTATCCCATCTTACTGTTGATCTCATACTTGCAGGGGGCAGTTGATCTACCTGTATTTCTTCGAGCGATGGCGCTCTTACCAAATTAACGTCTTCTCTTGCTGAATGATCAATTTGCCAGTCAACAAGATCTAAAGGAGTGTCTACCAAAAACTCAATATCTTTTGCACGATCAATCTTTTTATGACGGGTATAAACATACATAAAATCAAAGAGCGGACACCCGGCTTTTTTATTGAGCGTGTACCATTCGTCCATGCACTTTTCATAAATCTTCTTTATGATAGGATCTTTTTCATATTCCAGCAACAAAGGAAAGAGGTAACAATTCAACGTTTCGTCAAAAAATATGTACCAGGCGGGGTTTGTGTGATTTAATGATGCAATGTTTTTTAAATAATTTTCTCTATTAATTAGCCGCAGGTATTCATTTTGATATTTTTGATCGTTTGTAATCCCATAGGCAAACTTGAGAAACGCAAGGAGTTCGAATGAGTTGATGCTTTTTTCCGAAGCCCACTCAGGGTCGCGGTTGATTTGGTCCGGAGACCATACTCCCCAACGAGTGGATGTTCCATCAACATCCACAAAATTGTAGTTGTGGCTCATAAGATAATCCATGATCTTTCGAACATGATTTCGAATCATTTCTTTTTCGGTATCGTCCGCGACCAATTTATAGAAGAAAAAATATCCCATCATATGACCACATAATTCGTCGCTGCTGGTATCACCCTTCCAAAGCCACTTTCCGTCGGCAGATTTATGCCAGCGTACCTCTACAGGTTTTGCTCTTGGATCTTCAATTAGTTCATCTGCTAATTGTTGATTTGTATAAGTTCTATTTCCATTATGTACCAAAGGCCAGTCCGCTGGTACTATGGTCCTTGCAAAAAACCCGTCAGTTGATGTCACGTCCTGTAACAATTTCAAAAATTGAAATGCCCTGTTCGCCTTGATGCGGGCATCTTCATCTTTGGTAACCGCATATCGGAAACTTTCCATGGCGAGGTAGTTTGACGTGTATTCACCATCGTTGTCATCATCTTCGGGACTCCACGTCGAAGTGTCTCCAGCATTCTGCAGATGACATTGGCCTGCAATCCACGGGTCGCGAATATGTCTTCTCATGAGGATATCATAAAAGAAACGCGCTTTACCTGCCAGGCTCATTTTTTGTTTTTTGATTGCGCTTACTCCTCCGCCGGTTGCAATCCAGGCATTTCCTTCAGCATCAAAATTTATGTCCCGTACGTCATCATTCACGAGCCAACGCCGGCTGAAGCGAAGTGAATGAGTTCCACTGTTTTCATATCTTACAACACCTTTTTGCGTGCCGACCCACATGCTGCCATCAGGAGCCATTGCGATACAATTTGCAAACACGGTTGGCAAACCGTCTTTCTTCGCAAGAGCTTTCACCATGTTATTTTTTTGCCTGATGCTGACACCACCCAAACCGGCTGCCCAAAGTTGTCCGTCTGCATTGAAAGAAACATCTTCAACATAAGCGCTTATCAATTGTACGGTATCATTGTAAAGACTCGTACTGTTTTTTGAACAATGATAAAGTCCTACTTTAGTTGCGATCCACAATCCGCCATTTCCATCCGTGACGGCATTCTTCACTGAGCGGGCGATAAAATAATTTTTCTTTTGAAAATGACCATTGCTATAGAGCCACACGCCTTTGGGACCAAGAGCATAGATGCCTTCTTCTGATTTGCATAAAACTGATACCGGAGCATCCACGCTATCTAATTTATAAAGCTTGTGATTCCTGTATTGATATACTCCATTCCATGTTGCCATCCAAACCCCGGTTTGACTGTCGGCAAGAACTGCATAAGCAGGTCCTCGGTTGTTTTCAGCTATCGGTTGTGTCCATGTCCTGCTATCTTTATCTTTTTTAAAAATACCGGCTGCAGTGGCGATCCATACATTCGAAAACTGATCAACGGCAATGTTGCGAACATCATTCTGCTCCGCACTTGCAAGAATGAATGGCTGATGATATTCCTGCCAGAAAAAATCATTTGAATCGTATGCTAACTGCTGACCATAGCTGAAATAAAAAATTGTATGAAAGAAGAAAATAAAAACGAGTTGCTTCATTACATTTAATTCAAAATCTTACCTGTCATTCTCCGTTGCTTTTATCCAGCACTTTAAGATATCTCGCCATCCAGTAGGGTAGGAGATATTCAGACCCTGATAATTCTGATCTGCCATCAGATCCTCCATCAAGCTCAAAAGGATTTGCATTGTGGCGATGTATTGGTTGTTCTTCCGGGGTCAGTAGTTCTGCAGTTGTCTGATCACGAAAATTCGGCTTTAAGAATTCCAGGTCTTTTCTGTCAGAATTTTTTACGGTCCACCTGGTCATATCCATGGGAAATTCGCGGAGGTACCAAAGTGTCGATGCCTTATCAAAATCGCCTGAAGTACCATAAGTGATCAAATTCCAAAGTGGATTTTTTTCAGGAAGAAGTACTTGCCAATAATTCGTAATGATACCGGCGTATTTTTTTTGTAATTCTTTATCGAACGCGTAATGATAGAGCACCCAGTAACTAAGGAAAGTCATTTCATCATCAGAATGATTTGCGTTGCTGCTGCCCATATCAGAGCCCATGAATATATAACCCGGAGTGGGTTTTATAATTCGTAAGTCAGTCATAATATTATCCAGATACCCATGCTGATACATAAGCCGAAGCGCTTCAGACTTGTAAATGCTTTTCCCCGTAAGGGCATAACCCAACTGCAGCCCGGCAATGAGGTTCGTACTCGCCAGCTTACGATCGCCGATTGTTTTTGGATACCAGTTGACGTATTCAGGATTCCAACGTCCCCACCTGGTGGGTTCTCCATCCAGGTCGATAAAATTATAGTTGTTATCAATAATATGTGTGAGAATTTTATCAATGAAATCAGCTACCCGTTTTTTCTCCCCGGGTGTTTTGGCGATTAGTTGATCCATCAAAGAGGCAATAAAAATATAGCCTACAAATTCATCGCTACTGGTTGTGCCTTTCCATTCCCATCCTGAATCCGGAGATGCCCGCCACGCTTCCGGATCAGAGACCTTGAAACCTTTTCTTTCGAATGTGCGGGATGGAAATCCTTTCAGTTGATTGATTGATATAAGGCGTTCATATGCACTAAAACATTCCCATACATATTGTTTTGCTTTAGGGTTTTTGGTAACCGCATAACGGAAAGCCTGGCTTCCCAGGTAAAATGAACTCCACAAACCGTCATTGTCCGTATCAATCATTTCTGCAGTTGAGAGATCACCGGGGATTTTCATTCTTACTTCGGAAAGAAGTCCATACCGGATATGCCTCTGCCGTACATTTTTTTGAAAATGATCTGCTTTTTTGAAGAGCGTATTTTTAATAAATTTTATCTGGTTAAGCCCGGTAGATGTGAGAACGTACACGTTCCCTTCAGCGTCAGCGGCCATTGATAATACGTTATTTTTATTCAGCCATCTTTTGGATGCGAAGTATTGAAAGCCTTTTCTCGTAAGCATGAATGCACCGCCAGGTGTTCCGGCCCATAATTTACCACCAACATTTACCACAGTGCTTATATCCTGAACCGGCAATTTCGTTTGTAATGGCATCGTCGTTTTTCCGCTGGTTTTATCCACTCCAAAGTACCCGTTCGCAATGCCAATTACTATCATGTTTTGGTAAAAGGTGCAAGCCTGCAGACCCGGGGCATTGTAAATTGATTCAAGCTTGTTGCCAGCAAGACGATACAATGCATTCGGGCATAAAACATAAAATGAACCATCATTCACCTGTATCGAAATAATCTTTTTAGCAGGCAAGGGAATATTGACTAAATTATTGTTGACCAAAAGACCAAGAGCATTGTCTCCAGCTAGTAAAA
>JBBSPT010000056.1:0-10446 GCA_038258515.1 Chitinophagales bacterium
AATTATACCTGCATTGACTTGAATCGTGCGGGTGTTCCTTTGCTCGAAATTGTTTCAGAACCAGACATGCATAGCGCAGAAGAAGCTTATGCCTATGTTACTGAAATAAGGAAAACGGTTCGCTACCTGCAGATCTGTGATGGAAATATGGAAGAAGGCAGCATGCGTTGTGATGCAAACGTATCCATCCGGTCAAAAGGTGAAACGCGCCTCGGGACTAAGGTTGAAGTCAAAAATCTTAATTCGATAAAGAATGTGAAAAAGGCGATCGAATTTGAGATTAACCGCTTGATTTTTTTGAGTGAAAATGGGGAACAAATACAACAGGAAACTAGGAGTTTCGATGCGGCAAACGGTTCAACTTTTTCATTAAGAAATAAAGAAGAGGCAAATGACTATCGTTATTTTGCGGAACCGGATCTGGCTCCATTCCATATTACCGACGAAAAAATAGAATCGATAAAAAAATCATTACCAGAATTATCGGCGGCTCTTGAAAGGAGGTTTATAGAAAAGTTTTCTCTCCCATTGTCAGATGCAAAAGTTATTTGCGATGACCGTGAGACTACAGTTCTTTTTGAAACTTTAACCGCTCACACAAAGAATTTTAAAGCCGCTGCTAATTGGTTACTTGGTCCGGTGCGGTCTTATCTTAATGAACACAATTTAGATCTTAAAGAAATTCCGGTTGATCCTGTGACCCTTTCAAAATTAATAGACCTCGTAGAAAAAGGTGATGTGAGTTTCAGCATAGCTGCTTCCAAAATATTTCCTGTATTAATAAAGTCTCCAGGTGGAGATCCTTACCAGGTCGCAACCGAACTAAATCTCATCCAGGAAAAAAGTGATGAAGCACTCAGCACGTGGGTTGATGAAGTACTTTCAAAGATGCCAGATAAAATTTCAGATTATAAAAAGGGAAAGAAAAATCTTATAGGGCTGTTTGCCGGAGAAGTGAAAAAGTTGAGTAACGGAAAAGCAGATATGCAGGCAGTCAGTAAAATACTCGTTCAAAAATTAAATCAATAAATATAGCACTCCATGAAAAATATTTTTTTCATCCTGTTGACTTTCTTCCTTGTTGCATGTGGAAGCAAACAAAAGGAAGGGACTTTCACTTTGCACGGCACTTTAAAAAATGCCCCCGACCAAAATGTATTTCTCGAGCAAATTACTTTTAATCAACAACCTCCGCAAATAATCGACACTGCGGAAATGAAGAATGGAAAGTTCGAGCTGACAACGATAGCACCGGAGGAAGGTTTGTATAGAATTCGTTTTGAAAAAAATGCGGGATATATTTTTATCAATGATAAACCCGAGATAAGTTTTTCTGCGGACGCCCACGATTCAACGCTAATGTCTGCACGATTCAACACTCAGGCTAATGTTTCATTATCGAATTTTATTATGGCTTTGGATTCTATGCATACGATTTTAATTGGCCAGGATAGAAATGTTCGGGAACTACAGCAATCAGGCAATGACAGCATGACCGGCGCAGCAATGCGACAGTTTGAACAAACGAACATTGGCTATAAAAAATTCCTTCGTACTTATATTGATACTACTAAGAGTCCCGTCGTAGCCTTATTCGCTTTGAGTTATGCAACGCAGGATCTTGGTATGGATACGGTGAGACAACTGCTTGCATCTCTAAGTACAAAGTTTCCCGGAAGTACTCCAATCGCTGATGTTGGTAAGCAGTTAGAAGAACCGGCCAGCCCGAGCCTTGGACAAGTGGCTCCCGATTTTACATTACCCGACACGTCGGGAAATTCATTTACGCTTAGTTCGCTCCGGGGTAAGTATGTATTGATCGATTTTTGGGCCAGTTGGTGTGGACCATGCAGAGAGGAAAACCCAAATGTAGTAGCCGCTTATCAGAAATTTAAAAACAAAAATTTCACGATTCTTGGGGTATCGCTTGACAAGAGTAAAGAAGCCTGGCTAAAGGCCATAAAAGATGACAGTCTCGAATGGAAACAAGTCAGCGATCTTAAATTCTGGAATAGTGGCCCGGCGGCGCTGTATGATGTACAAGGAATACCATACAATGTACTTTTAGACCCAGAAGGAAAAATCGTTGCCACCGAGCTAAGAGGCCCGGCACTCCAAAGTAAGCTGAGCCAACTTTTGCAATAATTAAAAATTTAGATTAAATAATTCTCATTGCTTTACAAAAACTTGTAAAGAAAAATGGAAGGACCATCCAAAAAAATTCTCTTATAAAAACAAGGAATAAAATCAACACGATCGTTGAAATACAAAAAGCAATCCAATACAGACCTACAGGTTGCGTTTCATTCATCTTTCAAAAAATTTTATCAAAGATATGCATCTTATGATAATCCAGTTGATGCCCGGATCCTGGCCAAAAAATTTTTAGTGATTTTTTAATTGATTTTCTCTCCTTTCCTTCCCGGATTTTCCCGCGATGAATTATTTGTGTCAAAAATTTAATAGAAAATCAGTTAGTTATGAAGGTTCGTCAAAAAATTTTTCGAAAATTAAACTATTATTCTTAGGTTCTCCATACCTTCGCACTCCTTAAAAAAAAGCCGGGATAGCGGCATACTTAAAACCAGTTTCATGATGGATTTATGAAACTACAAAAAAAGAAGATGAGCAAATTACATTTCACCACTAAACATGCGAACGAGGCTACCGTGCAACGCAACTGGCACGTTGTTGACGGTACTAATCAAACCGTTGGACGCATGTGCGCTAAAATAGCGTCCGTTCTCCGTGGTAAGAACAAATCGTATTATTCACCCCATGTTGATTGTGGGGACTTTGTTATCGTCACCAACTGCGAGAAAGTAAAATTCACCGGTAAAAAACTTGACGAAAAAGTTTATATCAATTACAGTGGGTATCCAGGTGGCAAAAAGGAAGAGCTGGCTGGTGATTTGCTAAAGCGTCGACCTGATGCAATTGTTGAAAGAGCAGTTAAAGGAATGTTGCCTAAGAATCGTCTTGGACGCAAAATGTATAAAAAGTTGTATGTGTACGCCGGCCCGGATCATCCTCATACGGCACAAAAACCTCAGCCCTTAAGTTTCTAAATAAAAAATATCCCAACCGGGGTCTTAAATAAAATAAAATGGAAAAACAAAAAAATGCAGTAGGTCGCAGAAAAGCTGCTGTAACAAGAGTGTTCCTTTCTAAAGGTGATGGAAACATTACGATAAATGGCAAAGAGTACAAAGTCTATTTTCCCCTAGTCTATCTTCAGAACCAGGTAGAAGCGCCGCTAAAGAGCATTGATGCTTCGGATAAGTTTGATGTGATGGTGAATGCTACCGGAGGTGGAGTAAAGGGACAAGCAGAAGCTGTAAAACTCGGTATCGCCCGGGCTTTATTGCAGGTGAATCCTGAGTATCGCCCTGCTTTGAAGGAAGCAGGATTACTTACCCGCGACTCTCGTGTAGTGGAGCGGAAGAAGCCGGGTAAAAAGAAAGCAAGAAAAAGCTTCCAGTTCAGTAAGAGATAAGATGGATGCCGGTTTCCGGGCGATTGTAATTCTGTCCGATTGTTTATCATCAAACGTTCAAAAAAAATTTAATAAACTAAAATGGAAAATAATACTTCTTTACAACAGCAACTTTTGGAAGCAGGTGTTCACTTTGGACATTTGAAAAAGAAGTGGAACCCGAAAATGTTGCCATACATTTTTGCCGAGAAAAAAGGTATCCATATTATCGACCTGAACAAAACTGTTGAGGGTCTGCAGGAAGCAGCAGCGGCGTTAAAGTCTATTGCTAAAAGTGGTAAGAAAATAATGTTCGTTGCCACAAAAAAGCAAGCGAAAGAAATCGTGACGGAAGCAGCCCAGAGAGTTAATATGCCGTTCGTGACAGAACGTTGGTTGGGAGGGATGCTTACAAATTTTAATACGGTCCGCAAGAGTGTAAAAAAAATGCAGAGTATTGAAAAATTACTTAACGATGGCTCGCTCGATAGCATCACCAAGAAAGAACGTTTGACTCTTGCACGCGACAGGGATAAAATGGAAAGAGTTTTAGGAGGTATAGCCCAGATCAGCCGCGTTCCGGCTGCATTGTTCATGGTGGATATCGGTCACGAACATATCGCATTGTCAGAAGCGAAGCGTTTGAACATTACCACCTTTGGAATGGTTGATACGAATTGCGATCCTAACAAAGTTGATTTTTCTATTCCTGCCAATGACGATGCAACGAAGTCAATTGCAATTATCACTAATTACATCGTGGCTGCCGTGGCAGAGGGACTTGCTGAAAGGCAAGCTGAGAAAGATGAAGACCATGAAGAAGTGGACGAGCGGGATACAAATGAAGTTCGTTTTGAAGTTGACAGTGATGAAGACAAAGGGGGTCGCAGAGGTGGGACTGGTGCTGCAGGTGGCAAAGGACGCGGAGCCGCAGGCGTGCAAAGAAGGCGGGTTGCAGGTCCGGGAGCCGGCGGCAACAGACCAGGAGGCCCGGGAGGACGCAGGTAGGTTCAGTGGGTTTAGTTTTTATAATTAAGAACAAGTCATCTTTTCAAATGAAATGACTGATTTCTTTTAAAATATTTTACAGATGAGTACAACAACAATTACAGCAGCAGATATAAATAAGTTGCGTCAGCAAACCGGCGCAGGAATGATGGATTGCAGAAAAGCTTTGACGGAATCAAATGGTGATTTTGAAGCAGCAATCGATTATTTGAGAAAAAAAGGTCAGAAAGTTGCCGCTCTCAGGGGTGACAGGGAAGCAAAGGAAGGTGTGGTGATTGCTCAAACAACTGCTGACCACAAAACTGGATACATTATTAACCTGAGTTGCGAAACAGATTTCGTAAGCAAAAACGCAGAATATATCGCTTTTGCGCAATCTATTATGGATGCAGTAATTAACGCCGATATTAAAAGTGCTGATGCCGTGAATGAAATAACCGTTGACGGTGAAATCTTGAGTGATAAATTGAATGAACAAATTGCGAAGATCGGAGAAAAAATAAGTGTGTCCCGGTTTGAGAGAATCGATGCACCTTATGTTTCAGCATACATACACGGCAATTACAGGATGGGTGTAATTGTAGGATTTAACCAGGAAGCAGAAGAAACAGGGAAAGACGTTGCTATGCAAATTGCTGCGATGAATCCGATCGCGATAGATCAGGATTCAGTACCGGCGGAAATGATCGCCCGTGAAAAAAATATTGCTATTGAGCAAGTGAAGGCAGAGGGAAAGCCTGCAGAAATGGCTGAGAAAATCGCAATAGGAAAAGTCAACAAATTCTTCAAAGAAAGTACCTTACTTGCACAGCCTTTTGTGAAGGACAACAATAAGTCTGTTGCTGATTTTCTTAAGAGTGTTGACAGCAACCTCCAGATTACTGAATTTAAGAGAGTGGCATTGGGAGTATAGGTAAATCTGCGTTTCAGTCGCTGAAATTATTTTAATTAAAAGAGTCGCCAAACGCGGCTCTTTTTTCATGAACCCACTTTGCAGGTTAACGGGCGATAAATGATTCTATAAAACCGTTATCTTCGCCCCGCTAATTAAAATTTTACTCCACCACATGCTGCCAAAATTTAAACGTATTCTTCTCAAACTTTCCGGCGAATCTCTGATGGGCGACAATAATTTTGGTCTTGATTCGCAAGTCATTTCAAAATACGCCGAAGACATTAAGCAGATAACTGAAATGGGGGTACAGGTGGCGATTGTAATTGGAGGAGGAAATATTTATCGCGGAATGAATGAGGCGGAAACAGGCATAGAACGGGCCCAGGGCGACTACATGGGAATGCTCGCAACTGTTATTAACGGCATGGCCTTGCAAAGTGGGTTGGAAAGAATTGGAGTTTACACGAGGCTGCAAAGCGCCATAAAAATGGAACAGATTGCGGAACCTTATATCCGGAGAAGGGCAATAAGACATTTGGAAAAAGGAAGAGTCGTAATCTTTGGAGCCGGAACAGGTAATCCCTACTTTACTACTGACACTGCAGGCTCACTTCGTGCCATTGAGATAAAGGCGGATGTTATCCTGAAAGGAACCCGCGTGGACGGGATTTATTCTTCAGACCCCGAGAAGGATGCATCTGCAAAAAGATTCGAGGTAATTTCATTTGCCGAATGCATCACGAGAAATTTGAAAGTGATGGACATGACTGCCTTCACTTTATGTATGGAAAACCAGCTTCCCATAATAGTGTTTGATATGGGCACTCCCGGAACATTACTGCGCGTGGTTACAGGTGAAAAGGTTGGCACTTTGGTAAGCGGATAATATTTATTATGTTTACATTCTTCTTCCAATCCATCCTCTTGAATATTGCTCACTTGACAGTAGATCCTTTGAAAACCTTTTCCAGGTAATCCCCCGGCATTTTTTTTATACCAAATTTTTGTTTTTTTAAAGTCAGCTACTTATGTGGATTTGGTCTGTAATTTCCCTCATAATTTTAATCGCTTGTGTGATCTTTGCCTACCGGATGATCGTGAGCAGTTATGAATTTTTGCCCTCGGACAAACGCTATTTTTTGAGATTCAAGAAATACCCTCCTGCTCACAATACTCTATCAGATCAGCCCGATGTAATTAAGATCCTTAGAAATAAGGTGCAGCATGTAGAAGAGAATAGCACATTTTATAATATGCAGTTTAATAAATTCCAGGACCGTTTGAAAGTGATTGAAGAAAAAGTGGCAGCTTCATCGGGTGCCATGGTAGCCAACCGCCACGAGGCAGCATTGAGGGAAGATGAAGAAGACTGGAAAGAATTGTATTATGAAGAAAATGAAAAGAAAGAAAGTCTTGAAAACGAACTGGATTTCGCCAGGCAGACGCTTGAGGAAACCGAGGCAAAGTTGAAGGATTTGGAGGAGAATTTTCAGAACAAGGCAAAGTTGCGAAGTGATCATGAGTCGAGGCTCAGCGAAATACAGTCACTACAGGAAAATTCGATTTCCTTGCAAAAGCAACTTGACGGATCGAAAGCCCGTGAGAAGGAACTTGAGCACCTCCTCCTGTCTGAAATAACAATTCGTGAAAAATATGCTTTGCTGCAAACACAGTATGCAGAGATGTTAAGTGAAACAGATGACCTGAGAAGAAGATTGAGCGAGACCGAAAATTTGACGGAAGAATTTCAAAAAGCGCGAAAAGAGCAGAGACAACTCGAAAGCAGGCTTTCGATATGCAGAGAGGAAAATTTGAAATTGAAGGAGGAATGTGCGCGGCTAAGAAAATGATTCAAAACGCGGAGTTTTTTTAACCACACTTTATATTGAGACCCGGTTATTTTCATTTTTCCTCAAAATGAATTTCTATTCCTGATAATTAATATGGAATTCCAACCTCACTTTTAAATGCGTAGGAAGTATTTAAAATGTACTGGTAGAACTGTGCAAGAGTGCTGCTTACAACGAATTCATACGAAGGCCTGTAAATATCTTTATATCGGACAAGTGTGTCGCCCCTCAGGCCTGTTATCCTGGTAATCAATTTTGAATTGAAACGATAATCGATATATCTGTCCTGCTCCTGCTCAACAAGTCTCTTTTGGAATGCAAGATGTTGTTTATTTTTTTTGAATTGGAAAATTCCAATTAATTCGTCCAGGTCAAGTCCGGCGGCCGCTCCCGGTTCGTAATTCGAGCTGAGTCCAGGTTTATTAAAGTTGAAGATTTTTGCATACTCCATCCGGTTCTCAATAGAATCCCGCCTGTAACTATCTGCAAAAACCGTTACCCCTTTTAGTAATTTATATTTATCCTTAACTTTTATGCGCAAAGAAATGTCGAATGCATTGTAGTTTGCAATCGTAGTGACAGGAAACTTCACAGTGGACTTTCCCAGGTAAAAAAAACTTAGCGAGTCGTTCTTTGAAACAGAAATGTGATAAGCGCCGAGAGAATCTGTCCTGGCAGTTAATCCCGATGTTGTGTTCACATCTACTCCGGGTACCACATACAATTTTGAAGAGTCGAAAACAGTTCCGGATATTATAATTTGAGCGGACGAATTATTGCAAAGAAGTAAGAGAATAGATAGAGTCGTAGCGCAGAATTTTAGAAAAGAGTTCTTTTTATGTTTTCCTATCGTTTGCAAGATTATAGTATGAAAACCGTTTTTTCTCAAGGAAGTTTAATTTATACTCAATTTAGATTGGAGAATTTTTGCCTGGTAAAAACTTTTTATCCACTCTTCCAGTTGGCTTTAATTGCAGGAAGTTCTCTGCTGATATTCCGCCATTCAAACTTAGAATGCAGCCGATTTATTTTTTATTCCCCGAGATCTTTTTCGTTCATGTGGATGTTCGGGCGACAAATTAATCCCTACTTCTACTTTGGTAGATAAGAATGTATTGTACCAGCATAGCGATCGACGCAAGAGCAGCGACTACATAGGTCAGGGCGGCCCATTTTAGAGCATCTTTTGCTTTATCATATTCTTCAGCTCCCGCCAGATGCGAAGTGCTAAGCCATTTAAGCGCTCTTGCAGAAGCATCAAATTCCACCGGCAGCGTAACTACCGAAAAAAGAGTTGACGCTGCAAATAAGATTATTCCGATCAGCAATATCGTTTGATTTCCACCGCCAAAAGTGAACAGGCCAAGTCCAATCAATATCACCCATTGAGCAAGATTACTGCTGATCTGAACAACAGGAACTAATGCGCTCCGCAATTTGAGCATAGAATATGCTGCAGCATGCTGAACTGCATGGCCACATTCATGGGCAGCTACCGCGGCCGCCGAAACGTTGCGACCGGAATAAACATCGGGACTCAGGTTGACTGTTTTTTTAGTCGGGTCGTAGTGATCGCTTAGAAATCCCTGTACCGAAACTACTTTTACGTCATGAATGCCATTATCATGTAGCATTTTTTCGGCGACTTCCTTTCCACTTAGTCCACTTCCCGTTGGCACGAGGCTATATGCACGAAATTTGCTTTTTAGCCGCGATTGCACGACCATGCCAATGACCATAAAAAAAAGCGAAATGAATATAATTCCTAAGGGCATCTAAATTGATTTGAGAGACTTTCAAATTTAATGAATTGGTTTGAAATCGTTTGATTTGAGAAACGCGGCCGATCTTCAAATCATCCTTTTAGGAATATTTTAAGCATAAAAAAAGGGAGCATCAAATCTCCCTTTTCTGAACTTTATAATTTTTACTTAAACTGGTAGGTTATCTCTTCTGCTAACGCTACCATTTTTTTAATCCCATCCTCTGGTAAATTACCTTTTTTGAATTCTGCTAATACTTCGGGAAGTTTGTTTTCCATCTGAAGCAGGAATTGTTCTTCGAAATCCTTTACACTTTTTACAGGAACGGAGCTTATCAATCCATTTGTTCCAAGATAAATTATGGCAACTTGTTTCTCTACAGGATATGGCGAGAACTGCGGCTGTTTTAAAATCTCAACATTCCTCGCACCTTTATCCAAAACTGATTTTGTAGCAGCGTCAAGATCTCCGCCGAATTTTGAGAATGCTTCCAGTTCGCGGTACAATGCCTGGTCCAGTTTCAAGGTACCAGCTACTTTTTTCATTGATTTTATCTGTGCATTTCCACCAACCCTGCTTACAGATATACCTACGTTGATAGCAGGACGTATCCCTGCATTGAAAAGATTTCCTTCAAGGAAAATCTGGCCGTCCGTGATAGATATAACATTAGTCGGGATGTAGGCAGAAACGTCACCAGCCTGAGTTTCAATAATAGGCAATGCGGTTAATGATCCACCTCCTTTTACAAGATGCCTGATATTTTCAGGAAGGTCATTCATCTTTTGTGCGATCTCGTCTTTCTGAATAATCTTGGCAGCCCTTTCTAATAAACGGCTATGCAGGTAGAATACATCTCCCGGATAAGCCTCGCGACCGGGTGGTCTTCTTAATAAGAGCGATACTTCCCGATATGCTACGGCCTGCTTGCTAAGATCATCATAAATAATCAAAGCAGAACGCCCTGTGTCACGGAAAAATTCGCCTAATGCAGCCCCGGCGAACGGTGCATAAAATTGTTGTGGTGCAGGATCAGAAGCAGAAGCAGCTACTATTGTGGTATATTCCATCGCTCCATTATCCTCAAGCACTTTCATGACGTTTGCAATGGTAGATGCTTTTTGCCCGATGGCAACATAAATGCAATACACCGGGTTCCCCGCTTTGAAAAATTCTTTTTGATTAATAATGGTATCGATACAAATAGCACTCTTTCCAGTCTGCCGGTCACCAATTACAAGTTCTCGCTGTCCGCGGCCAATAGGAATCATTGCGTCAATTGCTTTAATTCCTGTTTGTAATGGTTGCTTTACCGGCTCCCTGAAAATAACGCCGGGAGCTTTTCTCTCCAGGGGCATTTCATAAAGATCGCCTGTGATAGGGCCGCGTCCGTCGATAGGTTCGCCAAGAGTGTTGATGACTCTTCCGGCCAATCCATCGCCCACTTTTATTGAG
>JBBSPT010000057.1:0-10443 GCA_038258515.1 Chitinophagales bacterium
CAGGTTGCTAATAACAGGCTAAATATTAAAACTACTTCCGGGATAAGTTATCTCAATCCCGCGCAGAGTGCAAATACCAATTCCCAGGTGAATGCTCTGGGTGCAGGATTTGTAGCTCCAGTTAAATTCAATGTCATAACTACTCTTTTGCAGCCTTCTGCCGGAACAGGTCGCTCGGAACAAGCTGGTTTGTGGTTTGGATTGGATGAAGACAATTTTGTAAAATTCGTGGCTGTTTCAGCGGGCAATGGCATGAGTAAGTTTGAATTGAGAAAGGAAGTAGGTGCCTTGTCAACGAATGCGGATGCCAAGACTAGCGCAGGAATGGTGATAAGTAGCAGCGTTGTGAAGTTGAGGCTGGAAGTTGACAAGATTTCTAATACCGTTGAAGGATTTTATACTCTCGACGGAGCAGCTGAAGTCAACGTAGGATCATTGTCCATTCCGGCTACTTTCACTGAAGGCAAGACGCTTAATGACGATGTGACTAAGAACGTATCATTCGCGGGTATTTTTGCCACCCATCGCAGTGCATCCAAATCGGTCACGTTTAGTTTTGATGATTTTAAAATAGAAGAGATCGCAGTTCCAAAGTCACTTTTGTTTACAGAATCAACAAAGGATATAGATGTT
Organism: Chitinophagales bacterium; assembly: GCA_038258515.1. Classification (GTDB taxonomy): domain Bacteria; phylum Bacteroidota; class Bacteroidia; order Chitinophagales; family Chitinophagaceae; genus Ginsengibacter. The sequence continues at coordinate 634 of JBBSPT010000057.1, forward strand.
CAGCAAGGGAGCTCCTTCAGCCAATTGGAATATCTATCTACAGCCGATAATTCAGTGACAAGTGCGACCCTGAATGCTGTTGATGCATCAGGAAATGTTCCCTCATGGCTGAGCGTGAATGGAAGCTTTCTCGATGGAATTAACTTTACCACTGGTTCTGAAATTTCTTTTGATATCGATGCGACTAATCTTTCAATTGGAAGCTACTCTGCCGTTGTAACCGCTTCTTCGATTGGGTACAACAGCGCAGTGCTAAATATCATGCTTACGGTGTCTTTGGGATCTTCAGGTACACTGACGAACCTGAAGGTTAATTTTCAGAATGCCTCAACAGTGCCTCTTTCTGGCTGGGTACGGGATTATGGTCAGCCTTTTGGACCGCGCACGTCAAATTACCAGGGAAGTGGCGCTACTTATGGATGGAAGAGCAGGGCAGACGGCACTCCTGTTGACTTCACCCAAAATGGCCGGTTAAGGGATTATCCTTCCGACATCTTAGCGGCCACTTTTATGCATATGCAGGGTAATAATATTAATAACTTTAATGGAAATCCTACAGAAGGTATTTGGGAAGCAAAGGTTGCTGATGGTAACTATGATGTGACGATCTCTGTGGGCGATGCTTCTGAATTCAATAGCAAACATTTTATCAATATTGAAGGAGTGAATGCAATCGTGAATTTTATTCCAACAACAAGTATAAAGTTCAAAACGGCAACGATTTCTGTGGCAGTGACCGATGGGTTCCTGACCATTGATGCTATAGGTGGAACAAATACTAAAATAAATTGGGTGACGATAACGCCCACATCCAATACCCGTCCTTCTGTCGTATTGCTTAATCCGGAAAATGGCGCACAGAATGTTAGTGAAAACGCATCAGTGTCGTCCAGCATTTTGAATCTTCCAAATTCCGGACTTAATAATTTAACAATTAACTCAACCAATGTTTACCTGGTGGAAGATGCCACCGGAGAAATTGTTCCATCCAATGTTAACGGCTCTGGCGGAGGAGACGTGATCACACTCGTGCCCGCCTCTCCATTGAAGTTGAGTACAACCTATAAATTTTACATCACTGACGGGGTTAAGGATTTATCCGGCGCTTCTTTTATCCCTTATTCCAGTATTTTCAGAACAGGAAGTGTATCAACGAGTCAGGTGTTGAACGCCCGTTTTGACAAAGTTGATTTGCCAAATACTGTTGGCCGGCATTCAAACCTCACTATTGGACCTGATGGTAAGTTGTATGCATTAACAATCGATGGATTAATCAAGCGATTTGTGATAAATAGTGATGGCACTTTAGGCGTGCCTGAAATTTTGTATTCGTTACAGGATGAGTATGGTACAAGACAACAGAGGTTGGCTGTCGGCTTTGCGTTTGATCCATCCGCCACAGCAGACAACTTAATCGTATGGATAACGCATGATTCATTTGTGTTCTTAAATGCACCGGACTGGGATGGCAAGCTTACCCGCCTTAGTGGAAGTAATTTAGAAAATGTGCAGGATGTCGTGGTTAATCTTCCGCGGTCTGTAAAAGACCATGTGACGAATAGCATTGCCTTTGGACCAGACGGAGCCCTGTATTTTACCCAAGGTAGTACCAGTGCAATGGGTAAGGCTGATAATACCTGGGGTCTTAGGAATGAGCATGTGCTTAATGCTGCCGTGCTTCGATTGGATTTGACTAAACTTGGTTCTCTTCCATTAGATGTAAAGACAGCAGATGGCGGTGGCCCCTACAATCCTTATCTCTCTAGTTCGCCTCTTACGATCTACGCTTCAGGTGTGAGAAATGCGTACGATTTAGTATGGCACAGCAATGGACAATTGTACGTGCCAACCAACGGTTCGGCTGCCGGAGGCAATACTCCGGAGTCTGTCCAGGGAACGTTAAGAACCGATCTTAGCCACTACAGTGGTCCGGATATCCCTTCAATTGTTAACTCGAAACAAACGCAGAAAGACTACTTGTTTAGAATTGAGAAGGGGGGATACTATGGACATCCAAATCCTCAGCGAGGTGAGTATGTGATGAATGGTGGAAATCCAACTGCTAATCTTGATCCGGCTCAGGTGGATGAATACCCTGTTGGAACTTTGCCTGATGTAAACTGGCGTGGATATTCCTTCGACTTCCAGGCCAACAAGTCGCCAAATGGCGTTATCGAATATAAAAGTGACGCATTCGACGGCGCATTGAAGGGGAAACTGATGATAGTTCGTTATAGTCAAAATGACGATATCATAACGCTTGGAATTGATCCGGTGACAAAGGATATTGTTAGTTCCAATGAAGGAACGGCCATCCAGGGATTTACAGGATTTCTCGATCCGCTTGATCTTGTAGAGGATACAACAAAAGGAAATATTTACGTATCAGAATATGGTGGAGATGGAAGGATAACATTACTTAAGCCGAAAACGGCAAACGGAATAATTTCGATTTCTCCTGATAAAATTTATGACAATGATGTGGCAGGCGGATTGGAAGGACCTGCTCGTCAAATCACGATAAAGAATGTTGGACTGGGAAGTCTTATCCTGACTAAGATTACGAAAACAGGAATAGATACGTCGCAATTTAATCTTACGGGACTTCCGGTTCTTCCTGTGACTCTCGCTCCTGGTGCATCAACGTCTGTCAATGTTGCATTTAATCCATCGGGTACGGGCGTAAAATCTATCTTCTTAAATATTGAGAGTGATGATACGTTGCGTAGGACAGTTGCTGTTCCTATTCGCGGCCTCGGAACGAAAGGATTAGGAGGTAGTAATGAGCCTTCACTTCAGTCTATAGTAGACCTTTACAATCTTTCGATTACGGTTGGGGATGATGATCCTTCCACTAATGTAATAAATAGCAGCACCACGTTACAAAAAGCGGCGCTCCTTGGTGAAGAAATAAATTCTCAACGATTTGTAAAAGCAGGGGGTGGAGATGTGACCATTGAGCCTCTCGCAGTTTTTGGACCCACTACAGGAGATCCGGTGTTAGGCCTCGGATGGTATGTATCAGGAAATGCTACAGCACAGACGGAATTGTTTACAGTTTCTAACAATCCTGTTTCTAACGGGCAAACGGTAAATGTGAAGTTTAATGGTGCCCTTTCATTCGATCCATTGACAGATACGTTTGGCTTTTATTCCCGGTGGCCTTTCTTCGGCGATCGTCACCTATTTAGTGAGGACGCTTTAAACACTTTCGGGGGCAGCATTCCACACCATGTAAGAGTTTACCCATATAAAAACCAGACAGGCACCGTTCCGAACACATACCTTGTCGCGTTCGAAGAAAATACTTCCGGATTCGACTACCAGGATGTGATCTTTATAGTAAGGAACGTGAAGCCTGCTGATCTTAATCCTGCTGCAAATTCGAAGTTGTTCGTTGAAAATATGGACAAGTTTCCTTCCAACGACCATTACGTGACTTCACGGATACAGATACCATGGAGCAGGGACCAGGTTAACTTTAATTTAAATCACGATACAGCTAAGATCAGGATCAACAATAAGGGTATCAATCCTCTTGTGGTGAGTAATTTTATCCTCTCAAATAAGACGACCTGGAAGGTTTTGAGTCTAAATGGTAACGCCTATGATTCAGCATCTACCTTCCCGCTGACCATTCCATCAGGTGGCTTTGCAGACTTATGGCTGCAGTTCATAGCAGTCGATTTGGGAACCCGCGCCGCAGTGTCGCATGAAAGCATAACCATCGTTTCAAACGATGACAAGTTTCATACGAAAACGTTGTACCTGCATGGCCTGTGGCAGTTCAAAGGTGAAAGTAACAATGAGCCTTATGCCCAGGAAATAATAGATGCATTCGGGTTTAAAACTTCAACCGGTTTCGTTCACACGGATCCCGACTTCGGAGATTCGACACTTCCTAAAGGCGACGAGATCATTCCTTCGTATTTCGTTCGTGCAGACAGTACAAGGCCTGTCACAATCAGGCAGATGGCTGCCTATCATGGATGTTGTACCACAGGCGAATCTATTCAGTGGTATATGAAAGATTCTGCAAAGGCGACTTCCATTTTCCATCATATCGGGCTGGATGCTCAAAGTGTTCTCCCGAGAAAGGGGCCTCAAAATATAGGAGCTGAGGGAACTATAAATCCCAAGACTCCATTTGGATTTAAGATTGCTCCAAATGATTATACCGATGCCCGGAAAAATCCGGGAGGGAAGATTGCATTTCGTGTTTGGAAAGCAATTGGACCCGATGGTGCGATTATTCCAAATTCTTACATTTTGTCAAATGACTACTCCGGAACAACGGCCACGAACTACGACTATAATGACAATATGTATTTCATCTCAAACATAAGACCTGAGAACGGACCTTCCTATACGTCTTCACTCGGTTCTGCACCGTCTGCATTAGACTTTGGTGAAAATGTTTTGAGAACTGTTGTCCCGTTGCAATTAGATATTTCAAACCTTGGATTATTCTACCCGAATGGTTCAAGTGATCCTGCGATAACGATTTCGTCGATCGTGATCGGGGGTGAAAACAGTTCAGAATTTTCAGTGTTGTCGCCGTCAACAATGAGTTTGAATCCCGGCGAGCACTCTTCGTTGACTGTTAACTTTGCTCCTTTGACGCAGGGCTTGAAGATTGCAGATCTCTTAATCTATTATGATAACGCACGCTCAGTATTGCGGGTACCATTGTATGGAATTGCCAAGGCTTCTGGTACAATCGTAAATACACTTTACAGGATCAACAGCGGCGCTTCTTCGCCTGTAACGGTTAACGGTAAAGTTTGGAGCGCAGATAATCAGTATTCTTTTGACAATCTTGAGCCATATACCAACCCGGCCTTAAAATCCGTAAAGGGTACGGATGATGATATTTTATTTTTCAGAGAGCAATCTTCAAACGGTGATAAAAAGCCTTTCAGGTATGAACTGCCGGTAGCAAACGGAGATTACGTGGTGAGATTACACTTCGCAGAAATAGTGTGGGGTGCGCCTGGTAACGGATTTGCGGGTGGAGCCGGCTCAAGAGTGATGAGTGTATCAGTAGAAGGTCAGTTAAGATTGATAAACCTTGATGTGGCTGGTGAAGTCGGACCTGCTACAGCACTCGTTAAAAATATACCCGTCACGGTCACAGATGGTAAACTGAATATCAACTTTTCTGCCACTGTAAACAGACCGATGATTAACGCACTTGAAATTTATAGCTTCCAAACTACGGCTCCGCTGTTAAGCAAATTGACTTCAAGTTCGCAGAGCAATACTATCAGGAGGCCAAGGGTGTATCCAAATCCGTTGCGTGATAATTTTACGGTAGAATTCCCTGCAGAATATTCGGGCTACTATACATTGCAGATTGTGGACTTGCTCGGAAGAACACATAAAACGAGCACGGTTATTCTTCAACCGGGTCATTCAAATACTTCCATCAATGTATCCGTACCGTCGCTCAGAACAGGAGTTTATTTCTTAAGGATTTACAACAGTGATAAAAAACCGTATGTGGTGAAATTGCTCATCGAATAAAAATTTGGACAACTTAATGACAAAGATTGCTGTTGACTAAAACGCTGAGCCTGTGTAGCAACAGGCTCAGCTTTTTTAAAAGCATCATCTATATATAAATCGAATTTTTTAAAACGGGTATAACGTATTTATTTTGCGTTCGAAACAGAAAGTCAGATACAATGTAGTAGTGCAAACTGGCTGTCCATTTGTAGCATACAGCCGGCTTTTTAATTTCTTTTAATAAACTTCATTAAACATTAACTCTCTTCTTTTGGAAACCTCTGTACAAAGCGCGCAGGAAAATAGATGGTTTTCAAATAGCCATTTTAAGGAAGATCTAAAATCAAAAGCAGTTAAAGGTGGGTTTAATACGATCGGCGGACAGGGTGTGTCGTTTGTTCTTACTATCTTGTCAACGGCTATTATGGCAAGGCTCTTAACACCTGGAGACTACGGCCTTGTGACGATGGTAACGGCCATCACGGGGTTCATTACGATCTTCCAAAATCTTGGGCTATCCTCCGCAGTTATACAAAAGGAAATCATTACACAGCAGCAGGTTAACGCAATCTTTTGGATAAATGTCCTGATCAGTTTTGGAATTGCATTGATCACTGCAGCGATTGCTCCACTATTGGTCTTTTTGTTCAAAGAACCAAAACTGGCCAATATCACACTTGTTTTTGCATTGAGTATTCTTTTTGCAGGATTCGCCCCGCAGCATAATGCTTTGCTGAAGCGGCGAATGTATTTCAGATCGCTGTCGTTTATCCAGATTGGAAGTACCGTCGGAAGTATATTAATTGGCATAGCTATGGCCTACCTCGGCGCAGGCTATTGGTCGATTGTGGTAATGATGACTTCTAAAACAGTTCTGGCAACGATTGGTGCGTGGATCGCCTGCGACTGGCGTCCGACATTTTCTTTTAATACTGCACAAATAAGTTCATTTATAAAGTTTGGTTCAGGGATTGCCGCATTTGATCTCATCAATTATTTCTCCCGGAATGTTGATAATGTTCTGATAGGAAAATATTCCGGCCCTTTGGCATTGGGTCTTTATTCAAAAGCTTATCAACTGCTTATGCTTCCCATTACTCTATTGCGGGATCCATTGAATTCTGTGACGCTGCCTGCCCTGAGCTCGCTACAAAACAATGGCGAAAAATTCCGCCAATTTTACCAGCGATTTCTATTTACGCTGTCTTTCTTTTCGATGCCCCTCGTTATCTATCTTGCTGTGTTTTCCGAAGAATTGATCATTCTCCTTTTGGGCCCGCAGTGGGTAGGTGCAAGCTATGTGTTTAAGCTCCTGGCAATTTCCTCTTTTATACAGCCTGTGGAAACAACGAGAGGCTTGATCATGATATCAACGGGCCAAACAAAAAGACACTTTATCTGGGGTGTTATCAATGCTATTTTTGTAATAACAGGCTTTCTTATCGGTATAAGATGGGGGATGGAAGGAATTGCTATTTCTTACGCAATTGTCAATTACCTGATTCTTTATCCATCATTGAAGTGGGCATTTAAAAATTCCCAGATAACAGTTAAACTTTTCTTTAGTGAAATTTCTTATTCCATTATTTTTTCACTGCTTTCAGGCTGTGCCATGTTTGTATTTAAACATTTTATTGGTTCGTCGCTTCCCACTCTCATATTATTTCCTCTTGGGTTCATAGTAGGATGCGGAGTTTACCTGTTATTATGGCAAACGAAACCAGCGACACGCGACAAATTGAAATATGTGATGGAACTGCGGCATATGGTTTTTCAAAGAAAAAATAAAAACGGAGCGGTGTAGGATGCTTTCTTACTTTTCCCCGTACGGTGCATCTAACATCATCGCTATTTATTTCTCAAGAACTAACGCTGATTCTGGTCGGGAAGTTTTCTCCAATGAATAGAATTTTTATTGAGAATAGTCCTTTACTTTGAAAAACATCCAAAACATGCAACTTAGAAAATGAAAGAATCAAAAAAACGGGCAGAGAAAGTACAGGCAAGGTTGATGGAGCTGGTCGCATTTAACAAGGAGCCACAGTCGGTCAATCGTTCTTTCGGTACTACTGCATTCGTTGAGTACCAGCAGAAGTTTGAATCGTGGCTCAAACTTGCGGGTTTGCAAACATTTATCGACCACATTGGCAATGTCAGGGGAAGACTGCTTTCGCCAAATCCGGGAGCAAAAACATTGGTGATCGGATCCCATTTTGATACGGTTAATAATGTAGCGAGTTATGATGGAGCACTGGGAATTTTGGCAGGAATTGACCTGGTGGAAACGCTCACAGCAGAAAAAACTTCGTTGCCGTTCAATATTGAGCTGATTGCTTTCAATGAAAGTAAGGGCTCCCGATTTAATATTACTTATTTAGGCAGTAAGATCGTAGCCGGAAATTTTGATGCCGATTTATTAAATCGAACGGATGATGAGGGAGTTTCGCTCAAAGAAGTAATCGAAAGCCTTCACTACAATAGTGAACAGTTGCCCGAAGCTAAAATACCGGAGGAAGAGTGGCTGGGCTATTTTGAAATTCATATCGAGCATGGGCCTGTTCTGGCGAAAAAAGATTTGCCGGTCGGCATCGTGACTGCAATTGATGGCGTCAGGAAGGTTTCAATTGAATTTACGGGAGTAGAAGCGCATGCTGGCACGGTTCCCATGAAAATGCGAACGGACGCCCTCTGTGCCGCTGCAGAATTTGTATTGGCCGTGGAGCAATTTGCCCTCTCAAAGAAAAGCAAAGTTGTTGCCTCAATCGGTGATATCGCCATTAAAGGAAATCCGGGTAACATTATTCCAGGTAAAGTTTCCTGCACACTTGATTTGAGAAGTGGAAGCAAAAAGAAACTTTCTAAAGCATACCAGATTCTCAATGAAATCTGCGAACAAATTTGTGATCGCAGACAAGTATATTTTGAATGGAGACTCTTGCAGGAACTGAACCCGGTAATCAGTGACGAGTTCCTGTCCAAACTTTTGAGAAAGGCCGTGGACAAAGCAGAAGAAGAAATCTTTGAAATGGAGAGCGCAACCGCTCATGATGCTATATCGATCGCCAATATTGCTCCCTTCTGTATGCTTTTTGTAAAATCTGTTAATGGCGCTGGCCAGGACCAGCTTGAACATGTAGAGGTAAAAGACATCGCGACCGCCCTCGAAGTGGGTGATAATTTTATCGAAGAGTTGTCTTTGAAAGTTTGGGAAGAACAACTTTGACTGTGATATATAACAACTGCAAACGGAACTCTTACCAATACATCATGATTACAATTCTTTTAGCCTGATGTTTTTGTACCAAACATCGGCGCCATGATCCTGTAGCGCAATCCTTCCTTTTCTGAAAGTACCGAAATCCGGCATGTCCCTGAACTTCGTTCCCGCAATATTCTTCTTCCAGGCTTCATCCCATATGGTCGTATCCAACACATGATGTTCGTTCATGTACAAATTCAGATTGCCATTGTTTGCAACAATCTCTACATGGTTCCATTGTCCGGCAGGCTTTACATATTCTGCTGAGTTCGTTGGAAATAGTTCGTAGATATCGCCCGCCTGGCTCTTGTATATTTTCCCATCCTCATTTTTGTCGTTGTCGGCTACCTGCATCTCAGGACCAGTGTACCATGTATATTTATATTTCGATGTATCTTCTTTTACATAAAACATAATGCCACTGTTTCCACCTTCAGCTATTTTCCAATCAAGTTGCAAATCAAAATTTGAAAATTCGTCATCCGTTACAATGTCACCTCCGTCCGTTGTTTGCCAGTCAGCTTTCGAAGATGCATCGAGGTGTAGCGCGCTATCGTTTATATTCCAGGCCTTGCCCACATTTTGCTGTCCATAGGTATGCCAACCTGCTTTGGTTTTTCCATCGAATAAATTAATCCATTTCGATTCGGCCGAGGTCGCCTCTGTCGTTTTTTCATCAGCAGCTTCCTTTTTGTCGGAAAGCTTGCAGCCTGCAAATTCAATAAGGACAAGCGCGACAAGCGCCACAAATAAATTTTTAAGAAACGCGGGAACTGATTTCATCACTTTTTTTTTATAGATTTCCTTTTTTCATTTCTTCCACAGCATGGTTAGCTGCTCTTGCAGTAAACGCCATATAAAGTACAGAGGGACTCTGGTTAGCAGTGCTGGTCATAAATGCGCCATCTGTTACAAAAACATTTTTACAATTGTGAAATTGATTCCATCCATTTAGAAGAGAGGTCTTCGGATCCTTGCCCATTCTGCATCCACCCATTTCATGAATGTCTCTTCCGGGAGCCCAATGATTGTCATTCTGAGTA
>JBBSPT010000058.1:0-10433 GCA_038258515.1 Chitinophagales bacterium
AATAAAGATAGTCAGGATAGGTTTTATAGAATGCAGGTAGAGGGCGGTCGCCACTTACCAGGATTTTCAGTGGATTGTTTGAGTTGTCCGGTGTAACGAGATATTTTTTCAACTGTTCAACTTCGTCTGCTAATTGGTTCAGGCTTTCAGCATAGTTTTTTTTAATATCGATCAGTAATTTCAATTTTCGGATTGGATTTTTTTGTAACTCGCTCAGTAACGGCTCAAGGTATAATGCCTTCAAATTTCTGGCCCGGGATATGTTCCCTGTATCGTGCGCAACGCATAAGACTCCATTGACCGGGTAAACATCCGCTTCAATAGAACCAAAGCCGGCATTGTAAGCAGTATAAAATGGAACGGGATGCAGGTAGTCGTTGTGAGCATGCGCATGCGACAAACTGTTTTCATTTGTTTGACAAAAAGCGTGGCTGAGAATTACACTAAAATACCAGGAGAAGATGAAGAGCGACTTCCAGGTTTGAGCAGAATTGAAACCCATCACTTTTGCGGTATTTTTTATTTCGTGGAAAGTTCGCAGAGAATAGGAAAATGATCCGATGGAAACTTGCCATGATAAGTATCTGTGAGAATTCCCCAACGGACGACGCTAAATTGATCTGTAATAAAAATATGATCTATTATTTCATTGCTCTCTACCCGTGATCCAAATGCATTGAAGGAGCCATTATTGGCATAGGGAGATTGCGCATTATCGTAGGTATCGCTTAGTAATGCAGAGTTCTCAATCGTTTTGTACCATTCACTATCTGGTGATCCATTGAAGTCCCCGCTGAAAATCACAGGTTCGTCACCAGCAATTCTTTTTATTCTTTCAAGTATGAGCTTGCTGCTTTCCTTGCGTGCAACTATTCCCTGGTGATCATAATGAACGTTGAAAAAGAAAAATTTCTTTCCACTCTTTTTGTCATGCAAATAAACCCACGAGCAAATGCGAAAACAGCAGACAGCATCCCAGCCGAGAGAAGGTTTGTCCGGGGTTTCCGAGAGCCAAAAGTCACCGCTTTTTAAAAGTTCGAACCGGTCGGTTTTGTAGAAAATGGCTGAGTGCTCTCCTTTTTCTTTTCCGTCGTCACGTCCGGCTCCGTAACGTGAGTAGTAGGGCAATGACGAATTGATGTCGTCAAGTTGATTTTTCAATCCTTCCTGCGTTCCGAAAATGTCAAACTCGTGGAAACGGATTAATCCGATAACAGCGGCCCTGCGAGCTGTCCATAAATTGCCCGTATCCTTTGCATTATCGTATCTCAAATTGTACGAGCCGGCGATTATATTTTGTGCGATTGTATCCTGGATCATCATCACGAGAAGCGAGTAAAAAAGAAGCGTTTTCAATTTCAAATTATATGTTTTTATCAGTTCTCTAAAGGAAAGACTTTTCTAATACAATCTCAATTATTTTTGAGATGCTCCCAAAGGGCTTACGGCGTTTTTTTGCCCTTATTATTCGTAACTTTGCACACAAAAAATTTTTTGTCGACCAACCCCGATTATTTACCTAATATGGCAGCAGATACAGCAGAAATTATTCCGGCGAAATTAGATGGTTATGGCGCAGACAGTATACAGGTGCTCGAAGGCCTGGAAGCTGTAAGGAAGCGTCCTGCTATGTATATTGGTGATGTGGGAAATAAGGGACTCCACCATCTCGTGTATGAAGTGGTTGACAACTCCATTGACGAGGCTCTCGCGGGTTATTGTAGCAATATTGTTGTGACGATCAACGAGGATAATTCTATCACCGTGGTTGATGATGGGCGTGGTATTCCCACCGGCATCATGAAGAAGGAAAACCGAAGCGCTCTCGAGGTAGTAATGACGGTGCTGCATGCGGGAGGCAAATTCGATAAAAATACTTATAAAGTAAGTGGTGGCTTACATGGTGTGGGAGTAAGTTGTGTAAATGCATTGAGCATCAAATTTCATGTTACGGTCAATCGTGAGGGTAAAGTTTTTGAACAAGAATATGCAAAGGGAATTCCTCAATACCCAGTTCGGGAAATCGGAACTAGTGACACAACGGGCACAACAATTCAATTTTGGCCGGATTCCTCCATTTTTATTGTTTCAGAGTACAACAGGGAAATTTTAGAAGGTCGCTTGCGCGAATTGTCTTATTTAAATAAAAATGTCAGGATCATCCTTAATGATTTAAGGGAGAAAGACGACAATGGCGACACATACACCAAAACATTCTACAGCGAAGGTGGTATTGTAGAATTTGTCGAATTGATTGACAGGAATGGTAACAGGCAACCCTTGCTGCCAACGGTGATTTATTGTGACGGACATGATGCTTCAAGTAATGTAGCTGTGGAAGTAGCCATGATTTACAACACAGGCTACCAGGAACATCTCTTTAGTTATGTAAACAACATAAACACGATTGAAGGAGGAACCCACGTTTCAGGTTTCAGACGGTCCATCACCAGGGTTTTTAAAAGTTATGGGGAAAAAGAGGGGATGTTTGAAAAAGCAAAAGTGGAAATTGAAGGAGATGATTTTCGCGAAGGCCTGAGCGCTGTTATTTCTGTTAAAGTTCCGGAACCACAGTTTGAAGGTCAAACAAAAACCAAACTTGGTAACAACGAAGTGATGGGAGTAGTGGACTCTACGCTTAGCAAAGTGCTTGTGGCCTACCTCGAGGAAAACCCCAGGGATGCGAAGACGATAATACAAAAGGTGATATTAGCGGCGCAGGCAAGGGCTGCGGCCAAGAAGGCAAGGGATATGGTGCAGCGCAAAAGCGTGCTGACAGGTGGCGGACTTCCCGGTAAACTTGCAGACTGCAGTGATAAAGACCCTTTCAATTGCGAGATATTTCTTGTGGAAGGTGATTCTGCAGGTGGCACTGCCAAGCAGGGCCGTGATCGCAGTTACCAGGCGATTCTTCCACTCAGAGGAAAGATCCTGAACGTGGAAAAAGCAATGGAACACCGCATCTACGACAATGAAGAGATCAGGAACATGTTTACAGCTCTTGGGGTTAAAATTGGTACCGTAGATGATCCAAAAGCCCTTGACATTTCAAAGCTTCGCTATCACAAATTGATCATTATGACGGATGCTGATGTGGATGGAAGTCACATTGCAACGTTGATTCTAACATTTGTTTTCCGCTACATGAAGGAGTTGGTGGAGCAAGGTTTCGTTTACATCGCACAGCCTCCTTTGTATTTATTGAAGAAGGGCAAAGAACAGGCTTATGCGTGGAACGATGATGAACGCAAGGCATGGGTGGAACAGGTGGCGGGAGGCAAAGAAGAGTCGGTGCATGTGCAGCGCTATAAAGGCCTTGGAGAAATGAATTCTGAACAACTTTGGGAGACAACGATGAACCCCGCAACCAGGACGCTGAAGCAGGTAACGATCGATAGTGCTGCTGAGGCTGACCGTGTTTTTAGTATGCTGATGGGAGATGATGTGCCGCCAAGGAGAGAATTTATCGAGACCCATGCGAAGTATGCCAGGCTGGATGTTTAAAGTTCAACCCAAAAAAACTTTCTGTCAAATTGAATCATATGAAGTTTACCGGCAAGGGCCTTATTTCCCTTGTATCCCTTTTTTTATCCTTTTCATCTCTTGCCCAAATTGATTACCCTGTTTTTAAGAAGAAAATTGAAATAAACCCTGCCGACAGCCAAAAGCTTTCTCTTAAAATTTATAACCTCAATTATATTTATAATACCGAGTATTTTACAAACATTCCTCTTAGCGGAACGCTATTTGGATACCAGTTAATTCCTGAAATTCAGTATCAGCCGGCTTCCAGGTTTGTATTGAAAGGAGGTGTTTACGTTCAGAAAGAGTTCGGAAGAAAAGAATATACTTCTTTGCTACCGACCTTTTCCGTAAAATACAAGGCTAAAAATTCTTCTTACATCTTAGGAACTCTTGAAGGAAACCTGAATCATGGATTTATCGAGCCCATCTACGACTACAAGCTTCTCCTTAATGAAAGACTTGAAAACGGTTTTCAGTTCTTTGTAGATACAAAGCCTTACGATCATGATTTTTATATAAACTGGCGGAAGGCAATCCACCTGGGAGATCCGTATAAAGAAGAATTTGATATAGGATACATCGCCAATGTCAAATTGTTGACAAATGATAATGTCCAGGTTAAAGTTCCTATTCAAATGCTTTATTCGCACAAGGGTGGCCAGATTGATTCAAGCTCCATTCCATTAACCTCTATTGTCAACGATGCTATAGGCTTATCCGTTTCCTTTAACACAGGCGAACATTTTTTGAAAAAAATTATCGCAGAAAATTACTATGTCAACTACAAGGATATATCCGGCCATAAAGTGCAGCCCTTCGATGAAGGAAATGCTTACCTGGCCCACGTTCTCTTTAGGCTAAAATATTTTGACATCGATCTGCGATATTGGAACAGCCACGGGTTTATCAATCCACGCGGTAATTCCCTATTCAGTTCTGTTTCGGAAAAATACATTGGCTTAACAGAAAAACATCGTCAATTGCTGCTGGCAAGCTTCATATACGACAAGCAAATATTCAGGAATGGAAACTTTGATTTCCGCTTCAGTCCTTATTACGACTTTATGGAGAAAAAACTTGAATATTCCTACGAAATGTATTTTTCGTATAGCCTGGATGTACTGCTGACGAAAATTGCAAACTCCCGTTGATACAATCTAAAAAGGCTATTTGCAAATATTCTCCTTGAAATAAGTATAAATAGCTAAATTTGAAACTCCACTGTCACTATGACTTTGAGAAAATTAATTTTTGTAAACCAAAAACAAATTTACCATGGCAAAAATGATAACCGCATATTGCATGAAAACCAAAGAGAAAAATGTTCCTATGAAGGATGCAGTAATAACAAAAACATCACGTGGCGGCTACATGGCCCAGGGAAACGACGGAAAGGGAAACAAAATGACCACAATGCTTAGCGAAGCAAACGCTAATCAGGCCATTGCGGATGGTGTTGCTAAAAAAGGCTGGTAAATCAACAGGCGATAAACAAATGTCATTGTGAAGCGATATGCATTGGATGCGTATCGCTTTTTCTGTTGATGGACTGTCGATAGCAACGGGGAGCAGGAGGTACCTTAAAATCTTTTAGGCGTTTTCTATCTCCTTCAATAAAGATTCGCTTTCACTGCGAGCAAAAACTCATACATATCATCCATATGCCGGATGTCCTTCACTATAAGAATTCCGTTTCTTCCCACCTGCTTCAGTCTTGCTTTATTAGTTTTAGTTTGAATAAAATCAAGTATTCTTTCAAATGTTTTACTACTGAAGAAGGCAGAATCCGGATTGGCTACAAAAAAGCACTTTAGCGTTTCATCTTTCAAGATCATCTTCTCAAAGCCAAGTTCAACTGCGAGTTTCCGGCAACGCACGGTTGTAAAAAGATCTTCAACCTCAGGCGGAATTGCACCGAAACGATCCGTCATCTCAGTATGAAATTCAGTAAGTTCTTTTTCAGTATTGCAGTGATCAAGCCTTGAATACAGGCTCAATCTTTCAGTAATGCTTTCTACATATTCATCTGGTATCAGAATCTCAAGATCCGTATCAATAGTACAATCTGAAACAAAGTCATCCTGTTTCTGAATTTCTTCTTTGAAAAGTTCTTTGAAATCTTTGCGCTTCAGTTCCCTGATTGCTTCGTCCAGGATCTTCTGATACATTTCAAATCCAATCTCGGCAATGAAACCGCTTTGTTCTCCGCCCAGCATGTTCCCTGCTCCCCGGATATCGAGATCCCGCATAGCAATTTGGAAACCACTGCCAAGATCGCTGTATTGTTCAAGGGTAGTCAATCGTTTACGGCTGTCAGCAGGCAAGGTGCTCATGGGCGGTGCCAGTAAATAACAGAAGGCTTTCCTGTTGCTCCTGCCAACTCTTCCTCTCAATTGATGCAAATCGCTTAAACCAAACTGATGCGCATTATTTACAACTATCGTGTTTACGTTCGGAATATCCACGCCACTTTCAATGATGTTCGTGCAAACAAGCACATCGTATTTCTGATCCATGAAATCAAGAATAGTTTCTTCGAGTTTGTCACCCTCCATTTGGCCGTGCGCAAAAGCAATGCTCAGGTCAGGGCACAAACCCTGTAGCAATGCTCTCATTTCAGCAAGGCCATGTACCCTGTTGTGAATGAAAAATACCTGTCCTCCTCTTTCTGTTTCATAATAGATGGCATCCCTGATGAAGTCCTGGTTGAAGATGTGAACCTCCGTTTGGATCGGTTGCCGGTTTGGGGGAGGAGTGTTAATGATGCTCAGGTCTCTAGCGCCCATCAAACTAAACTGCAGCGTTCGCGGAATGGGAGTTGCAGTCAGGGTAAGAGAATCCACCGTCGTTCTGATTTGTTTTAATTTTTCTTTTGCTGAGACGCCGAACTTCTGTTCTTCATCAATCACCATTAGCCCGAGATCTTTGAACTTCACGTCTTTTCCAAGAAGAGCATGTGTGCCAATAATGATATCGATTTTACCTTCTTCTAATTTCTTAATTGTTTCCTTTTTTTCTTTCGAAGATTTAAACCGGTTTATATAATCAATCGTGACAGGAAAATCACTCAGCCTTTCGCTGAATGTTTTGAAGTGCTGATAAGCTAAAATAGTAGTGGGAACAAGCACCGCAGCCTGTTTGCCGTCAAGGCAGGATTTAAACGCCGCCCGTATCGCAACTTCTGTTTTTCCAAAGCCAACGTCGCCGCAAACGAGACGATCCATCGGGGAGTCTTTTTCCATGTCACTCTTAACATCAGCCACTGCTTTTCCCTGGTCAGGAGTGTCCTCGTAAACGAACGAAGCCTCCAATTCTGTCTGCATATAGTTGTCGGGAGCGTGGGCGAAACCTTTTTGACTCTTGCGCTGCGCATATAATTTTATTAAATCCGTTGCAATGTCTTTTACCTGTTTTCTCGTTTTTTCCTTCAGCTTATTCCACACATCACTTCCGAGTTTGTTCATTTTCGGAACAGTTCCTTCTTTGCCGCTGTATTTGCTTATTTTATGCAGCGATGAAATGTTGACATAGAGCAAATCTTTATCCTTGTACACAATTCTTACGGCTTCCTGCATTCTTCCATTCGCTTCTATTTTTTCAAGCCCGCTGAACACGCCAACGCCATGATCGATATGAGTTACATAATCTCCGGGCTGAAGTTCGCGAAGCGTTTTTAACGTAAGCGCTTTGTTTTTACTAAACGCCTGCCTGACGCGGTATTTATGATATCGCTGAAAGATCTGGTGATCCGTGTAGCATACCAGTTTCAGGTCTTTATCAATAAAGCCTTCGTGAATGGAAGTCGGTATTGGAGTGAAGTTTATTTCAGCATCAAGATCCTTGAAAATACTGTACAGTCTTTCTAACTGTTTCGGATTGTCAGCAAAAAGGAAAAGAGAAAACTTTTGAGATTCAAACTTTTTGAGATTCTCTATCAATAGTTTGAATTGCCGGTTAAACGCAGGCTGTGGCTCAATTGAAAATTTAAAAACATGAAAGTCTGCCTCGGGGCTGCTGTTTTTATTGAAATAAGATTTGCTACCGAATTCTATGATGTGCCGCTGTTTTATTTGCTTTTCCAAAACGGATGCTTCTACAAAATCTCCTTCCGTAACATTTTTTTTCTCATTTGATTCTTCATCGCTGCTGAGGGCAGATTGTTCCGAAGAAACACTGAACTCCAAAAACAATTCCAGGTCTTCTTTCTGCTGTTCCAACTTCTCCCTGATAAACTCCCAATCTTCGGTCCATACGACTGTATTTTCAGGAAGATAGTCCATCAAAGAAACCTTTTCACCAGTATCGAACTGAGTCTCGACGTTAGGAATAATATTTACCTGTAAAATCTTCCTTTCACTCAACTGTGTTTCCGGATCGAAAATCCTGATGCTGTCAATTTCATTTCCGAATAATTCGATCCTGTAGGGCTTTTCGTTTCCAAAAGAATAGATGTCAAGAATTCCCCCGCGCACAGAAAATTGACCGGGCTCATACACAAAATCCGTTCTGCTAAATCCGTGTCCAACAAAGCGGGACAGGAGACTGTCCACATTGATGGCTTCACCTTGTTTGAATGAAATAATATTTTCTTGCAGGGTTTTGGAGAGAACTACTTTTTCAAAAATAGCTTCGGGATAAGTCACGATTATTTTTCGGTTACCGCCGGCGCTAAATTTAGTCAGGGCTTCAGTTCGCAACATCACATGACTGCTATTCAGCAGGTTGAAATTCTTTTTGTTTTTAAAAGAGGATGGGAAATAAAAGACGTCCAATGCCTTTGTAATATTTTCAATTGTATTGTGAAAATAGGCGGCTTCTTCTGCGTCCCTAAGTATCACGAGATGGTTCAACTGCGACGTTGACGGGTGATTAAAAACTGCCGAGACTACGAATTGAGACGAACTTCCATTGAGACCGGCAAGATGAATATGCTGCGGTTTGGACAATAGAATTTTATCCGCAATTGAAAAAATGCGGGAATCTTTACCATACATATTCAGCAACACTTCAAGATTCATTCAACTGCCCGTCTTAAGATTTGCAAATGTAGCTCATGATTTTCCAAATATGTTTAGGCTGAGTTTGCAATCTGCCAAAAGAGTGTTCAATCAAAATAATTTAATTTTTTTTTGGCTATTACATTGTATTTTCCGAAAAAAATTATCTGCATGGCTCAATTACCCTGGTGTAAGGGAACTGTTATCTCAATTCAGGATGAAACTTATAACACAAAGCGATTTCTCATAGAAGTGGAAGGCGTGGACAGGTTTGATTTCAAGCCCGGTCAGTTTGTTACATTGGATCTTCCCATCCATGAAAAAATAAACAAGAGATGGCGCAGCTATTCAATAGCAAGTTGGCCTGATGGCACGAACGTTTTTGAATTGCTGATCGTGCTCCTCGATGGTGGCGCCGGAACCAGTTACCTTTTTAATGAGGTGGGAGTGAGCAGCGAATTGACTTTTCGCGGGCCCCTTGGAAATTTTACGTTACCGGATCCAATCGAAAAAGATCTTTTTTTCATTTGCACCGGCACTGGCATTGCTCCGTTCAGAAGCATGTTGAATTATATATCCCTCCACAAAATTACCCATCAGAATCTTTATCTCATCTTCGGTTGCCGCACGCAAAAGGATCTTGTTTATTTTGATGAATTCAAAGAACTTGAAAGCAGGCTTGAAAAATTTTCCTTTATGCCCACTTTAAGTCGCGAAGGTTGGGCGGGTCGCACGGGCTACGTTCACAGCTTGTACGAGGAAATCTGTAAACAAAATAATGGAGCCTGCGAAGACTTGCAAAGCCTGAAGCCGGCTTCGTTTTATCTTTGTGGATGGAAAGCTATGATAGACGATGCACGTCAAAAAATCGCGGCTTTGGGCTACGATAGAAAATCTATTCATTTGGAATTGTACGGGTAAAAGCCATTCAGCCAGCTTGTGGCTCCTCTTTTCGCCCGGTGAACACGACAGCCGGATTTTATTTTCGTCCGGTCCTTATTTCTAAAACATACAGATTATTTATTCCGTTCCCGGGCGGATTTGGCTTGGGAATGGTTTTTGAAGAATTTACCTAAAATTATTACAATGGAAAGTACATACATCAACGCCACTCACAATCGCCCGGAAGGAGATCGAAAAATAGATTCCCCGGCTTTGTTGATCGATCTGCCACACTATATCAATCAAATCCAGGATGAAAAGGCCTGGGATGACAGCGACAAAAATGCGATAACAGTTTATAAAAACGATAAAATTCGCGTTGTGCTTGTGGCATTTCATAAAGGGGCGGTGATGGAAACAGAACGACCCGAAAATATTTTCACAGTGCAGGTGTTAAAAGGAAAGCTAAACGTGGCCACGTCTTATGCAAATACGGAAGTCGATAAGGGAAAGATTATGGCAATTCGCGACAATGTCCGCTATACTATTACAGCCTTGCGGAAATCTGTTTTCTTACTTACTGTTGCCGAGTAAAAGTAGTCGCAGAAAATCGGTAAAGCTTTATTTTATCCAGGTTGAATAGAAACTGATTTTCTTTTAAAAAACGAAATACTTTCAGGAAACTTGCTCAGCCATTCCTTTCGTTCAGATCAAATGCCTCAGCGAGCAATTCGAAAGAACGACGTCGGCTTGCCAGCGAATCGGTCATAGTTGCTATTACAAATTCACTCACATCAAAATCGTCAGCGAGCCGGAGCAACTGCACTTTTACCTGCTCTTTAGTTCCCGAAATCACGCGGCCGGAATTGTATTGGATTCTTTCCAGTTCTGCCTTCGAAAAGTCATAATTTTTTATTGATTCATAATTGGACGGCTTTTCAAAATTTCCTTTTTCAAATTGGAGCAGCCGATAATCCATAAGCTTACGCATCTGGCCTGCTTTCTCCTCCGTGTCTGCGCACAAAACAG
>JBBSPT010000059.1:0-10376 GCA_038258515.1 Chitinophagales bacterium
ATTCTTCGCTCTGGTGGATAAACAAATGAGAGTTCGTGGAATTTATGATGGGCTGAAGAAATCCGAAATTGAGCAGTTGGAGCAAGACATAAACAGCCTTTTGAAAGAGCCGGAAGAAAGACATGATGTCTCTTTAAACCACAATAGTCCTTTAAAGTTAAACATCTCTAATGGCTACCTTACTGATATTAATTGCCAAATACTTTCTTTAAAATATCTGTAACCCTTCCCGCAGGGTTCTTCCTGATATTTACCTCTTCCTGCGCTACGTAGTAAAATATTCCGTTGAGTGCCTTAGTAGTCACATAACTATTGATATCCGTATCCACAGGATTAGAACTGAATTTGTTGTAGTTGGTGAACACATCATCCCAATATTTCGTGGCATCTACTTTCTTCAAAGATTCCTCTATCACGGGACGAAAAGCGGAAACGAGTTCAGGAGTTGTGGCGTTCCTTAGATAGCCAGTCGCAGCGGTATCAGTGCCTCTTAAAATATTCAGTGCATCAGTTACTGTCATTTTCTTAATGGCAGAAAGAAATATTGGTGCCGCAGCTTTTGAAGCATCTTCTGCACCACGATTCATACTGAGTATAGCATTGTCAACAAGCTTGCCCATTCCAAGCATTCTCATTTTCTTTTCTACATTTTGTACCTGCTCCGGTAATAAAATTTTAACAGCCGCGTCTTTAAAAAAACCATCTGTTGCAGAAAGTTTATCTCCGCTTTTTTGAGCACCCAATGAGAGGGCTTCTTTCAGTCCCGAAACTATATCGCCATTGGATAGCTTATTGGAAGAACCCGAACTTTTGGAAAAAATTGAATTGGCCTTTTTAAATAATCCGTTGACTTTATTTACGGAAGAATCAGTTTGGGCTAACACTGAAAGGGAAGCGATCAGCAATATTGCGAAAGTGACGATTTGCTTCATAGGACAATTTTAATTGATTTCAAATGTAAACAGGAAGTATGAATAGCCGGAATGATGAGGTGTTAAATAAATTGAGCGGAGTTTGAGACTATACCTGGAATTTGTATCCTACACCTTTCACAGTTGTGATACAGTCCGCACCAATCTTTTGCCTGATCTTCCTTATGTGAACATCGATCGTTCTGTCGCCTACGATAACGTCTGTGCCCCATACTTTATTGAGGATCTCGTTTCTTAAAAAGACTTTGGAAGGCTTAGAGGTCAGCAAGGCAAGGAGTTCAAATTCTTTCCTGGCCAACGTCACCTCTTCATTATTAAAAGTGACTGTATATTTTTCGCGATCAATATTTAAATCTCCTATTTGCAGCACGCCGCCGGTTTCTTTGCTAATCCTCCTGAAAAGTGCGTTCACCCTACTCATTAAGACTTTGGGGCTTATAGGCTTTGTTATGTAATCATCTGCTCCAGTTTCAAGACCTTTGATTTCCGTCGTTTCGTCGTTGAGGGCAGTTAAGAATATAATAATAGTATCCTGAAATACAGGAAGAGTTCTTAGTATTTTGCAAACTTCAAAACCGGTTTTACCAGGCATCATCACGTCCAGGATGATCAGGTCGGGCTTATGGATTTTTGCAAGATCCAGGGCCTCGTTGCCGTTCTTTGCTGTAATTATTTCATACCCTTCCGATTGCAAGTTGAAGCTAATAATCTCGATTATATTCGGTTCATCATCAGCAATTAATATTTTACGTGGTTGTGTTTCCTGTGACATTAAATACAAACCTATATCAAATTAACGTGCAGCGCATTTTGTTTACAATTTCTTAATACTTGCCCAATGCGCATTGCCTTTTCATGGCAACAACAAAATTGAACGGATGCTTTTGTTCCTTAAAAAAAGGTTAATAACTTCCGGGGTAGTGCAAATTAGTTCGACTTAATCTCCTGTAAACTTTGCATTAAGGTTAATTTGCAACCTTGTGGAGATTTTTGTCTTCTACATTTGAGAAACGGAATATGAAACCAGTATTTTACCTGATTATTTTTACCTTTTTATTTTCACTTTCTTCCCTCGCGGGTGATACGACCAATATCCCAATTACCAGGCAGGTGTTTCACGATAAAATTAAAGATGAGCAAAGACGCGTTGACCGCGTGGATGGAAGAGTCGATGGTATGGTAAAGGTTTCTCAAAACAACGAGATAAATCTCCAGGTAACTGATGCTCTTGTTCGCAAAATAAATGTTCTGAGAAACGATGTTGAAAGCGACAAAGAACTACCGACTAACAACGACAAGATCCGTTACCTGAGATATATTGAATCGCTCCTGAAAGGCTTCACTGAAGAATGGAAAGCTCACAATATCTCCCCGGCCCTGGCGCCCATGCTCGTTGAAAATTTTTCCGAGATAATGGCTGCTAACATCAAAGGCAACAATATGGCGCCAATGATAAAAGATGTACCTTATGAAGTTGGATTGATTAACAGCGAAATTTTCAAGGATAACCCGGGATACAGGGAAAGTAAGATCCTCTTGTTCAGAAAATTCTGCCGCCTTTATCCTGATAAAATTCTTTCTAACCTTGGTCCGTATGTGGATGAACCGTTTGCAGATTCTTTAGTGATCGATGCTTTCAACAACAATCCGAGCCAACTATATTCATTTGCTCAATCGAAAAACAGCCGGCAGGGAAAGTTGATCAGGAAGATCAGTGATCCCCGAATACAAACGGTAGTAAAATTAAGCACGCAGGAGAGAGCATTGTTTTATTTTCCATTTCTTGACGATCTTATCAGCGGCAAGCAGACAATTGAAAATATTGCGAAATATGCCGGCAACTCTCAACGTAATTATGATAGCGTGGGGTATTACAGATTGCTCGTAAATACTGAAATGGACTACTACGGAAGGTTGATCAAGAGAGATACGCCCATTGCGATGCTCGGTCCTAACGGTCTTGTAGACATGTTGCAGATGAAAGCTATTCAGCATTTCATTGAACCCATCAACAACCTGCATGAGAATCCTAACCCAAATGTTCGATTCAGGGCAATTGACCCTTTGAATGCAGTAGAGCTTTATTATATGATTGTGTTTGGCGAAAATGATATTTATACTTCAAGTTATAAATATTCATTCGACAGGATGATTCAGAAAATGGGACCTGTTCCACGCGGTGATTCATTATTGATGTCAGTCCGGTTTGATCATTTTAAAAAGTTTATCAAAATGGCGGCCGGCTATAACAAACTTGATGTGTTTTTGAAAACGATGCCGGAAAGGTCGGAAACACTTATGCAGGCTTTTGTGTCCAATCTTGAGAAAACAGGAACGCTTGAAGATGCGGTTGATGTGGCTGATTCTTATGGAAGCATCAACGATCCGGTACTGCAGAAATCAATGGTTCAAAACGTAATCAACAATGAGCAGCGCTGCATAAAAGAGTCAAATGAAAGAGGGCAGCGCATTTACCATTTGCTGAAGATGATTTTCCTATCAGCCGATCCAAATAATGGAATTGATCTTTCCAAAGAAATTGGAATTCCACCGGTTTATACTGTCAATTATGATTATCTCACTGACGATTCAGGAAGAATTGTAGAACAGGTATTTTTTTATGGTGATAAAGATGGTAAAGAATCCTACAGTAGTTACCTCACTTCTTTCCCGAGAAGCGAATGGCAGATCGTTCAAAAAAATGAATGGATAGAAATAAAATCGCTGAAAGGGAAACCAGTTTGGATCTATGCAAATAAGCCACTCGATAATGCGAATGATAAAGATGCTGCTGCCCAAAAAGACCTGATTGATTATCTGGACAGAATTGGAGTAAAACCAAATATCGTTATTCACCGGGGGCATAGTTATCACCTTCCTTACACCATCAAGCAATTACCGGAGAATGCCAAGATCATTATGCTTGGTTCGTGTGGCGGTTATAAAAACCTGAAGCAGATATTGACTTTTGCTCCGGAAGCGTATATTATTTCCACGAAGCAGACAGGAACAAAAAATGTAAACAAGACAATAATTGAGGCGCTGGATAATACGCTGAGGAGCGGTAAAGATATTGATTGGCGTGAACTGTGGAGCGGCCTGGATAACTATTTCAGCAAGTCTTCGAAGGAACTAAAAGAAACTTTTGATGATTATATTCCTCCTCAAAAAAACCTGGGTGCCCTTTTCATAAAGGCTTACGCCAGGGGAGGAAGCCAGGAATAAAACCCTTTCGTGAAAAACTCAGCGTTGGCGAATTATACATTCCCAAAAAGTCAGCCGGACAGTTGCTGACTTTATGATGCTTCCCGATTCGTCAGAGCTTTTTCCACTAATTTTGAATGATGCCCCGGAAACGAAGTCTCAGAAACTTATTTGATCTCGCACTGCTTAGGAAAGTTTTTGCGTTTGCAAAACCGTACAAGAAGAAGCTTTATATTTCGATAGCCCTTTCAATTCTCTTAGCGATTCTTTCTCCCCTGAGGCCATATCTCATCCAGTACACTGTCAATCACTTTATTGCTGACAAGAATGTGCACTGGCTGATCTTAATAACTATTATCCAGATCGGAATGCTTATGGCCGAAACGGTATTGCGATTTTATTTTGCCTTCCTCACTTCATGGTTGGGACAAACTGTTGTAAAAGACTTACGGGTAACTGTCTATAAAAAAGTGCTGAATTTTAATCTGACACAATTTGATAAAACACCAATAGGAACTCTCACTACAAGAACGATTAATGACATAGAATCAGTAAATAATATTTTTTCTGATGGACTTATTCCAATCATTTCGGATCTCCTTTCGATCATTTCTATCTTGCTTTTCATGTTCTTCGTTGACTGGAGGTTGTCTCTCATTAGTCTTGCGCCGTTCCCTTTATTAATCATCGCAACTTATTTCTTCAAAGAGTCCGTGAATAAATCTTTCATCAAGGTGCGCAATGCAGTTGCTTCACTCAATGCCTTCGTGCAGGAACATATCACAGGCATGAGCGTGGTGCAGGCTTTCGCCGTAGAAGATAAAGAATTCAATAAGTTTAAGGAAATAAATAAAGAGCACAGAAATGCCAACATAAGGGCCATATTCGCCTATTCGGTTTTCTTTCCCGTTGTGGAAATTGTTCTTGCTTTTTCAATCGGGTTGTTAGTCTGGTGGGGTGCAAATAATGCGTTTAATGCAGGTGTCATTATTGCTTTTATCATGTATCTAAATTTGTTGTTCCGCCCCTTGCGTGTGATTGCTGATAAGTTTAATGTTTTACAAATGGGAATGGTGGCAAGTGAACGCGTATTTAATGTGTTGGAAAACCCGGATGTGACCGCTCACAATTCCGACGGAATTAAGAACGAAGAAATAAGCGGCGAGGTCGAATTTAAAAACGTTTGGTTCGCATATAATGATGAAGAATATGTTTTAAAAGATATTTCTTTCAAAATTGAGCCGGGCGAAACGTTGGCAATCGTTGGACACACCGGCAGTGGCAAAACGTCGATCATCAGCCTGCTGAACCGGCTTTATCAGATAAACAAAGGAGAGATAAAGATTGATGGGAAAAATATTGAAAGTTATGAAATCGATTTTCTAAGAAGCAGGATTGCCGTCGTATTGCAAGACGTGTTCCTGTTCAGCGGATCGGTTTATGATAATGTAACACTTCGCAATAAATCAATAACGAGGGACGAGGTGGTCGATGCTTCCAAAATGATCGGGATCGACGAGTTCATCCGGCAGTTGCCCGGAGGTTATGATTACAACGTAATGGAGCGCGGTGCGACGTTGTCGCTGGGGCAGAGACAATTGCTTTCTTTCATCAGGGCCATCTTATATAATCCATCCATTCTTATTTTGGACGAAGCAACTTCTTCTATTGATAGCGAAAGCGAAAGATTAATTCAACATGCCATTGATAAACTCATCAAAGGAAGGACGTCCATCGTCATTGCGCACCGGCTGTCCACCATCAGGAAAGCCAGCAAGATTCTCGTTCTGAACAGGGGAGAAATAATTGAGATGGGTACGCACAGTGAGCTGATGAAAAACCAGGGACATTATTTCAATTTGCACCAGATGCAATTTGAAGAAGAGGAAAAAGTTGTCTAAAGTCTTAGCGACCCGCTGTTTGCTCATCCGATTTTTCGGGTCTCATCTGGGGAAAAAACAATACATCCTGTATCGACAATTGATTCGTCAGCAACATGCAGATCCTGTCGATACCAAAACCTATTCCGCTGGTTGGCGGCATGCCATATTCCAGGGCACGAAGAAAATCATAATCGATAAACATCGCTTCATCATCTCCCCGCTCCATCAATTTCGCCTGGTCTTCAAAACGCTCTCGTTGTTCAAGAGGATCATTCAACTCGGTGTAGGCGTTTGCTATTTCCTTGCCGTTAATTATTAGTTCGAAACGTTCTACGAGCTCAGGATTATTGCGATGCTTTTTTGTAAGCGGACTCATCTCGACAGGATAGTCCATGATAAATGTCGGCTGAATGAAATGATGCTCGCACTTCTCTGAAAATATTTCATCAATTATTTTTCCTTTGCCGGTTGACTTGTCTATATGGATTCCCAATTGCTGGCAAACCTCTCTCAACTCGCTTTCGTTCATTCCGGCAATGTCAACTCCCGCATGTTCCCTGATGGCGTCGTACATGGAGATTCTTTGGTATGGGGCTTTTAAATCAATTTCATTATCTCCTGAACGAATTTTTGTGGTGCCATTTACAGCGATGGCTGTCTTCTCGAGTAATTGTTCCGTGGTTTCCATCATCCACAAATAATCTTTATAGGCCACATAAAATTCTAAGACAGTGAATTCCGGATTGTGCGTACGGTCCATTCCCTCATTTCTGAAATTTCTGCTGAATTCATAGACCCATTCAAAACCTCCAACAATGAGTCTCTTCAAAAAAAGCTCATTCGCGATCCGCAAATAAAATGGAATGTCCAATGCATTGTGATGAGTGATGAAAGGCTTTGCTGCGGCGCCTCCCGGGATATTTTGCAACACAGGGGTATCCACCTCCAGAGCCCCATGATTATTAAGAAATTCACGCATGGCATTCATCATTTTCGTCCTCTTAATAAAAGTTTCTTTTACATGAGGATTTACAATAAGATCGGCATATCGCTGTCGATATCGAAATTCAGCATCCGTTACTTCATCAAATGTTTCACCATCTTTTTCTTTTACAACTGGCAAAGGCCTGAGCGATTTTGACAGAATAGAAAACTCTGTAGCATGAATTGAGACTTCACCGGTTTTTGTCGTGAAGACAAACCCCTTAACGCCAATAATGTCTCCAATATCGATAAGCTTTTTCCACACAATGTCATACATTGTTTTGTCTTCACCGCTGCTCACGTCATCCTTCCTGATATACAGTTGTATCTTCCCTGAACCGTCCTGCAGCACCGCGAAAGACGCCTTGCCCATATCGCGGACACTCATGATTCTGCCCGCAACGCACACATCCCGAAAATCATTTTTGTTCTCTTCTTCCTTATAATTATTTTTTATCTCAAACGCAGAGGTGTTTACTGGATATAGCGCTGCGGGATAGGGATCAATCCCCAGTTTCGCCAGTTCTTTTATCTTGTCCCTTCTAATGATTTCCTGTTCTGAAAGATGTTGTGAGCTCATAATTTTAAATAAAAAAGTCTGTCATTCTATGACAAACAAATGACTTTTTTGGCAAAGGTAACTCTTGGGTATTATAACAGTTCTTCGAATTTCCCTTTTATAAGAGTGTGAAAAATCCTGGTAATTTTCAACAACCATTTCACTAATTACTTAGATCAAATTTCCAGGGCTTGATTAGAAATCTTCCTTTTTATTCTAAAGCCAACAGTACCTGCCATGCTTCATAGAGTTTCCCTTCATTCAGTAAATCTGCCGCGTAAAGGTGCAGTTCCTTTTCCATTTCATCCGGATCGATAGAATAATATTGAAAAATGTTCCTGAGCTTTTCATCTTCGTAAGACGCATCAACGATAGGCATTTCTCCTACGCTGGCGAGTTGCTCCAAATCGTTGCCGGATAATATTTTACTGTGTCTTACACCTGCCGGTAGAGAATTGATGCCAATTCCTTTGTTTCGTTGTTCACCCTCAGAAAATTTATGATTGTTCAAGAGCATTTTTTTATAATTCCGGACTCAATTACCTTTTTTTAGATCTAAAATTGAAAAATCACTTTCGTCCTTTACGATCGTGTTTATCAATCTTCCCAATCCTTCGATTTCCATTTCGATTTTATCACCTTCTTGCAGCCACTGCTCCTGGTAGTCCGGATTTTCTAATTTTCCGGCGCCGTTAGTTTCAAGAAAACAGCCAGTGCCCACTGTGCCGCTTCCTATCACATCCCCTGGATAAAGCTGCACTCCGTAGCTGCATCGTTCGATTATTTCTGCGAAAGTCCAATCCATATCGCCCAGGTTTCCCTCGCTCACCTGTATTCCATTCACCCAGCATCTCATCGCTAATTTGTAGGCGTTGCCCGAATGATTTTCCTTCGGTGGCACCAGGTAATCAGTTAATTCATCCGGGGTAACCAGCA
Source organism: Chitinophagales bacterium (assembly GCA_038258515.1). Lineage (GTDB taxonomy): Bacteria > Bacteroidota > Bacteroidia > Chitinophagales > Chitinophagaceae > Ginsengibacter. Next base: position 8,499 of record JBBSPT010000059.1, read on the forward strand.
TTGGTCCAATCGCCGTCGAAAAATCTTTTCCTTTAGCAGGCCCAAGATGCAACTTCATTTCTGCGAGTTGCAACGCACGTGCGCTGATGTCATTCATAATCATAAACCCACCGATATATTCGTCAGCTTCTGCTGCCCTGATATTTTTGCCCGGCTTACATATGACGATTGCGGCCTCCAGTTCAAAATCAAGCTTATGCAGATGATCAGCCATGCAAACAATTTCACCCGGGCCCTGGATGCCGTTATGATTGCTGAAATAAAATACGGGAAACTGATCATACTCTTCGATCATCGGTACGTTTCTGCTTCGCCTCGTCATTTCTGCGTGCTGCCGAAATGCATAAGCGTCGCGTAAGCTTGTCGGATTTGGGACCGGGGCAAGTATTTCAACATCTTCGACAGGTATTCCTGCAATTCTCCGGGTACCATCTTCAATCGCCCGGTTTATTGAGTGGGCCATAGGAAAAACGTCTTCCCAAAAATTTAGAAACATCGTCATGGTAACCGGCATATCAGGATGCAGCAAGTCACTGTCATACAGCACGCCATCTACCAGGAATGCCAGTTGAGCATGATCATCTTTCAAATAAGAAACTAATTTCATTGACTAATTCTTTGAAAAAAAAATAAATTTATTTGACCGCCTCAGAAGCGTGGCAAAAATACAGCAGTTGTTGATTTGGACTTTAACCAATGTCGGAACAAACACGTTTATAAATCTTTTATTTTTGTATTCAGGAAATCAGGGTATGAAATTCGAAAAAATACATAATAAAGGGCAGGCACAGATTTTCAAAAATCAATATCTCGAGTACCTTACTAAAACTCATCCGCTCGTAATATGGGGAATCTATTTGCCAATCATAATTTACCTGCCATACTTCGGAAGTACAAAATTTGGTTTTCCAATTTGGCTTACGCTAATGGTGTTTGGTGCAGGAATTTTATTCTGGACTTTTTTTGAGTATGTCATGCATAGGTTTATATTTCATTATATAAGCGACAACGAGCGTGCTCAAAAAATTACTTATGTCCTTCACGGAAACCATCATGAATTTCCGAGAGACCGGCAGCGGCTGTTTATGCCCCCGGTACCCAGCCTGATCATCGCATCAGTTATTTTCCTGCTCATGTATGTTCTTGTGGGGAAGTTTGTTTTTATTTTTTTCCCCGGATTTATATTGGGATACCTCTTGTATGGAAGCATGCACTATGCGATACATGCCTGGCGCCCACCCTTTAAATGGATGAAACCCATCTGGAGAAATCATCATTTACATCATTACAAAAGTGATTCTCACGGGTTCGGAGTCAGCTCTCACATTTGGGACAAGGTTTTCAACACCGGCTTTGATTTCAGCAACGAAAAAGAGGATGCAGAGGAGGTAAAAAAAATTATGTTTTAGTTACCAGCGATCATCGCCTGCCTGGGTTGGCTCTTCAGGAAATTTTTTTCTCGTTTCAATTTTTTCTAATTGCCTTTCAATGATCAGGTCTGCAATCAATGGCGCAGCATCGCAATCAGCTTTTTCAATCAGCGCTGCTTTAAGTTTTTTTTCTTCCACATCTACCTGGTAAAGTAATTGAACGATTGAATCAAAGTCTTTATCGATCAGGTTGTTAAGTATGGATATCAGCTCCTGCCTTTTTGATCCATAGTTTATCTCATCAATACTTTTACAAACTGTGAGAAGTGAATTATGGTGAATTTCTTCGGAACACATAATTAATAATTTTCTAAGATACCCAAACTGAACAATGCAAAATCATATTTAACGGGATCGGATTCATCAAATTTCCGCAGTTGTTCGGTAAGAAAAACCGCAGCATTCCAGTCCACAACTTTACTTTCCAAAAGATGAAAATGCCGGGCAA
>JBBSPT010000060.1:0-10342 GCA_038258515.1 Chitinophagales bacterium
ACAAGATACCAAATTTAAGGTGTTTGAATGTTTCCACTTTTATAGCAAAGCGAATCGCCTTTAACAGACAAAAAACTTTTTCGCGTTTTATAATAGGCCTCGCGATTACAGCAACAACACTAAGTGTGGCGGTGATGATAGTAGCGCTTAGCTTTGTCAATGGATTTCAAAGTGTGATCAGTGATAAAATCTTCAGTTTTTGGGGCCACATCCGGATACAACAAAATGCGCTGGCGCAGGCTAACATTGCTGAAGAATCTCCGATTGAGCGAAATGATAGCCTGGAATCATTTTTGAAAAGAATCCCGGAAATAAAGACCGTTGAACGCTATGCTACAAAGTCTTCTATTATCAGATATAAAGATGATCTTGAGAGTGTGCTGATGAAAGGCATAGACAGCAGCTTCGATTTTAGCCGGATAAATTCATTCCTCAAGAAGGGCAACTGGCTCTCTTTCCGCGACAGCGGATATAGCAAAGACATTAATCTATCGCAGTACACGGCAAACCAACTCCAGGCACAAGTGGGCGACAGCGTGATAATTTTCTTCATCCAGAATGATGGGTCGCAAAGAGCACGAAAGCTTAAGATCGCAGGGATTTTTAAAACCGGCATCGATGAATATGATCAAAACTTTTGCTTTGGCGATATAAAACTAATTCAAAGATTGAATGGCTGGGATCCAAATGAAATAGGAGGCTATGAGATCTTTTTAAAGGATTATAAAAATATAGATTCAGTTAATAATTACTTGTATGAAGCGGAAGCGCTTCCGGGAAGGTGGTACAGCAAAACGATACAAGAAGTTTCTCCAAATCTTTTTGACTGGCTAAACCTTCAGGGCCGGATAAAAACAATTCTCCTCGCCATTATGATGGTAGTCGCCGTGGTTAATTTGATTACCTGCCTGATAATTCTTGTGCTCGAAAGAACCAGGATGACCGGAATTCTAAAAGCACTTGGTGCAAGAAATTTTACTATTCAAAAGATCTTCATCTATAATACTTCGATCATTGCCATAACCGGAATTATCGCCGGAACACTTCTTGGTTTGGGAATTTGCTTTCTACAGGAACAAACCGGGTTTATTAAGCTGGACGAAGAAGCATATTTTATGGATGTAGCTCATGCGAGTGTTGTGTGGTGGCAAGTGTTGGCAGTAGACGCAGCAACTTTGTTCGTTTGCTTCCTCATGTTGATCATTCCGTCCTTATTAATTAAAAAGATACAGCCTGTAAGGGCAATTGAATTCAGGTAAAAAAATTCTTGGGTTAGAATTTGAGTTGGAGATCCTTCAATCAGAGTCTCTGAAATGCGAAAGTATAATTGCTGTGGCTACGGCAGCGTTCAATGATTCTGCCTCACCATATTTTGGAATGGTAATTTTTTTAGTTGACAGGTTCAACACCTCATCACTTATGCCGGTCGATTCATTTCCTATAATTAAAAAGCCTTCCGAGATATTTCTCATTTCTAAAATAGAAGTTCCCGACAGGGCTGTAGCATACACCAAAATGTTACTATGCGATTTGATGAATGAATCAAGCGGCGTGTACATTATATTCACCCTGGAAAGGCTGCCCATGCTCGATTGAACAACTTTGAAATTATAACAGTCAACACAGTTTTCGCTGCAAACAATATTTTCAATTCCAAACCAATCGGCAATCCGAATGATGGTTCCAAAATTTCCGGGATCACTAATCCCATCAAGCAATAGTGTAATCTTTTGCCGATAGCTCACCGGCGATTCCGCAGTTTCTTTATAAAATATCGCCAGGACTTTGTTTGGGGTCTTTAGTTGCGAAATTCGTTCCAGGGAATCTTCATCAATCTCAATGATCTCACCTTCAATGCCGGATAACTTTGCGCCGTTTTCGCTGAGCCATTCCTTTTCAGCACAAATAATTTTCGGTTTATATTTTTTGGAAGACAGGAATTCCGAGACCACTTTCGGACTTTCGACAACGAAGGTTCCGTCTGCGTCCCTTAATTTTTTATGGCTTAAACTTTGAATATATTTGACCATCTTTTTGCTCAACATGGCGCGATAATATGAATGGAATCAATCCTGGTGAAAAATATCTTGGATTTTGTGTATTTAGTTTTGTATTGCTTGTTTTCTCCGGATGTGCAACCACTAACAAATACTCAGGTTTTACCTCTGTGCGCAAATATCCAAAAAATGTCCCTTTTGTTTTTAAAAACAACATAAACCTCAATGCTGATGATGTTTCCAATGATGAGCAAGTTATCATTAAATCACGGCTGAATACCCAACTTGACGATAGCGCCAGGGTGAAAATTAAAGATGTTGCCTTCATTCTTCATTACATTGCGAACCCTCCTGTCTTGGATACAATTGCTGTGGAGCAATCGGCTCAAAATATGCGTTCATCACTAACGAATATCGGCTACTATAATCCAGTTGTTAATTACGGGCTTGACACAGTAAACAAAAAACAAGGCCTGCAAAAACGGGTAATTATTAACTACAATGTTTTTCCCGGCAAAAGAACAACTATAGATACGCTTGCCTATCTTTTCTCACAATCGGATTTAGAAAGACTCGCCCGATCAACTAAGAATGAATCGCAGCTTAAAGAAAATAAACCGGTAACAAAAGGCGGGGTACAGGATGAAACAAACAGGCTTGTAAATCTTTTCAGGGACAACGGATATTATAAATTCACTGCCGACGAAATCAGGGTTACCGGCGACACCACGATATCGGCGCTTACAACCGTCGCAGAAGATCCCTTCGAACAATTACGCTTGCTTGCCGAGGCAAGCAAACAACGCGAGAACCCAACCATCCGCCTGGGATTTCAATTGAACAATTCTCCGGATAGCACAAAACTTCAAAAATATTATGTCGATAATATTTATGTACTACCTGATTATCTTCCAGGCGATAACTATAAAGACAGTAGCCTTAAAGAATATGTTTCGCCAAACTATACTACACGTTACCATAATAAGCTTTTCAAATTTTCTTTGCCGGCGGACAATATAAGTTTGAAAAAGGGCGGAGAGTTCAGGCAGAGCGATTATAATAAAACGATCAACAATTTTTACCGGTTAGGTGTGTGGGAAAGTCCCACGATTGATATTATAGAAACTAAAGATACTAACCTAATCGATTTGGTAATAAAGCTGATACCTTTAAAAAAATATGCTTTCGAGGGCAACATTGAACTAAGTTATTCTGCTAACAGCACTACCAGCAACATCACGTCCAGCGCGGGCAACCTGCTTGGAATAGCCGCAAATTTAAGTATAGCAAACAGGAATCTTGCAAAGAGTGCTATCAGGATGACAAATTCTGTAAGAGTTGGCGTAGAGTTCAACACTTCGAAACGCAATAACACAGGCACTTTCATTAACTCCAATGAGCTCAGTTATACAAACAACATTCTATTTCCACGGTTCATTTTTCCTTTTAAATCGTTCAACAAAAGAGATCTGATGACTCGTCAGTCTTTTATAAATACAAATGTATCCCTGGTAAACAGAATTGATTTTTTTAATCAGCAAATACTAAACCTGTCTTACGGCTTCAATTTTACAAACAATGAAAACCACATTTGGAGTTTACGTCTCTTTAATTTTGACTATCACAGATTGTATAACCGATCCAAAAGTTTCGACAGCACGTTGAACCGATATCCATTTCTTAAATACTCCTTTAATACCGCTCTCGTTATGGGAGCAAGCATTAGCTATAAGAGTGCGCACGCGAATGTCAATAAACCGCAAAATATCAATACAGTTAAGGCAAATCTCGAAGAGTCAGGCCTGCCCTATGGACTTTTGAAACGCAAAACATCCAATCCACAGGATGGAAATTTTTTCGATAAATATCTAAAGGAATTTTTAAAGGCAGACGTAGAATTTACTCATACAATTAATCATCCAAAGTCAGCTATTGTATTACGTGCTTTTGCCGGTATAGGCATTCCAATTTCCAAAAACGATACAACGCTTCCATTCTTCAAACAATATTTTGGCGGGGGTCCAAACAGTATGCGGGGGTGGCCGGTGAGAGGAATTGGAGTGGGTGGCCAGTCCTTGCCGCCGTACGTGAACAATATATTATTCAACGATCGTACAGGAGATATTCAATTAGAGAGCAACGCCGAATATAGATTTAATGTGGCGCCGATGTTTTCTAACGCAATCCTTTTCAAGATGGCATTATTTGCAGATATCGGCAATATTTGGAATCTTAAAAACACCAACGCTGATGGCAGTTTTGATAGCACTCAATTCAAATTTGAAAACCTTTATAAACAGCTCGCTGTGGCCTCGGGTGTAGGTTTTCGTTTCGACTTTAGTTACTTTCTCATCCGGTTTGATGTGGGCTTTCGCTTTAAACGGCCGGATATTTTAGAAAATGATGGCTGGCAAATTCCCGATGTTTCATTTGGACACCTATTTGGTTCGGGACTGGAAAACCGGCAGTGGCGATATCAAAATTTTAATGCGACCATCGGTATAGATTATCCGTTCTAATTTATGCTGAAAAGAACAAGACTTTTAAAGCTGAAAATAGAGTCCAATAGCCATATAATTAAAAAGTGATTCTCCTTGATCGCACTGCCCAATTTAAATTTTGCAATACCATTATGTCGCACTACATTTACCTAATCGTTTGATACCTGTTAAAACTCCCTGGCCTTTCCTCTAATTCCTCTTACAATCTTTTTAATTCTTGTATTTTTTTTTGAAGGCGAATTGCTGTTCAAAGAAGAAAGAATCGATAATTTATTATTTACTTTTTTTACCTGAAATTGAAAAACCAGTTTAAGGTGCTGTCTTGCAGCACCTTTTTTAATTCAAGATGACATAATAAATCTTCGTCGCGATGAAAATCAATACTGCCATGCAGGCGTTTCACTAATCTTTTTAGTATCATTTTTCAATTTTTTCGGATAAAACCGGGTAACGCCTACTGATTAATTAACAGAGGCAGCCAGGTCCGCAGGATGACGTTTTTACTTCAAGAGGAAAACCTTGTAAAATTTCATCTTCGGACGCAGCAATGACTTCATCTATTATTATATCGAAGATGAAATACAACTCATTAGGCGATTGCCCTGTTGTCAAAGAAATAGTTTTCTCTTCGCCAGGTTTCAATCCTTCAAGTTTTTCCTGCAGGCTTGCATCGATCCTTGCTGATCCATGCAAATATTTTACGGCAGGTAAGTTCATGATATTCTCAAGTATGTCGCCATTGCTATTTTTCAAAATGTAGCGGAGGGAAACAATTTTGTCTCTTTCTATTTTGATCATGCCTGCATTTTTACGCCGTTTATAAATTTCATATCGACCTGGATGGTTCCGTAAGCAGTATTGACTTTTGCTTTGCCATTGGCATAGGTTACTGTGCCGAATCCACTTTCCGTGGAGAGAAAAGAAGTAAAATCTCCAACCTTAGAATCAACAAACAATGCTTTATCTACCGCATCATAACGCACACCAGTAAGCGCCTGCAAATATCCATAGCTTGACAGGGCTCTGGCATACCAATGCCCGCACTCATATTCATTGAACGGATTCCGTACCCGGCCATCGTATCGGTTTCGTGAAGCCCGAACAATTTCAAGACCCTCCTCCACATGACCCATGAGCATCAGGTGAGAAGCAACCTGGTGTTCGATCCCGGTCCATACTTCATCACTGTACACAAATGGCAGTGAGAGTTTCCCCCCTTTCGGCCAGGTACAAAGTAATAATCCGCCTTCATTTCCCAGAGCAAAAGAGGGTCTCTGTGGATTAGCGTGCTCACTTAAGTTTTCCTTCAGATTATATTTGTGGATCGCCAGCAAATGACTTGCGATTTTTGAGGAATCAATTGTATCATCGAGACCACACATTCTTCCCATCCATGCTCCCAAAATACCATCTGATAAACAACCGTTTCCATATTGATATTTTGGTCCTTCTTTTTCGAGTAACAATTTTGCTTCGTCGGAATATCCACCGTTGATTGACTTTACCTCAATCGGATTCTTTGCATTTAATCCTTCTACTTTTATTTTTTGAATAAAATATTCACCATTGTACAATTCGCTTTCCATCATTTTCTTTCCTTCGCCCGCCAGGTGTTCGTATTTTGACACATCTTTCTTTAAGAATTTCCCCATAGCAATTAATGCATTTAAAGCGCCTACATAAAAACTCGTATGCATTCCATCAGGGCCCCAGAATTCGATATCATATGTATTGTGGTGAGGCTCCTCGATAACACCCTTGTTCCGGGGATCCCAGGTCTCAATACAGAAATCCATACTTGTTTTCACCATGGGGTAAATTTTTTTTACCCATTCATTGTTGCCGCTGATCCGCCATTCGCGATAAACCTTCATGATGCCGCCCAATTGCCCATCTGCAGCAGCATGAAAATCGTGTGTATTCGTTCGGATAGGGAGATTCGCACGAAAATTTTGGTGTCCTTCCTTGTTTTGATTTTCACAAAATTCTGTGTGCCGTAAACTTCTTTCAAGCGCCGGGAACAAATGAGGAATGGCCTGCGCATAATTCCATACGTGTGTGCATGAACCGTGACAACATCCAAAGTTATCGCCACAACCTTCAAAGTTCCAAAGGCGTCCGTCGAATTGGCGCATCACTGTGGGCGATTTTAAAATGGTGAGATTGGCCGCAACCGCTTCAATAATTTCCGGAGGAAGGGTACTTGCGAAGAAAGCATCGGTGAAAAGATTGGAATTGTGTTTTAGTTCTTCATATTTATCAATCCAGTAAGAGGCAAGACTATCCACGCTTTCAAACTCACTACTGTACCAGGGCTTATAAGTCTTTCCGTTAAAATCTTTGTCATATTTATCAAGAAGCAAGTCTGAAGGAGAATTGCAACAACCAGATGCAGGATCGCAGTTCTCTTTCCTCGTTCCCATTTCACCGTAAGACAATTCAGATTCCGGCGAATACCAGGACATCATCAGGCGGATTGTTTCTTCTCCACCCGGGGCAATCGTAAACGGCACATATAAGGAAGCGCCTGGGGCATCCTTCTCAACAGGTGCTACAGCTTTTACATCGGCATTTTTTACCGCATTCCATGCCATGGTCATAGGATCCCACCATCCGCCACGGAACCAGCAATGATCTACTGATGTTGAATCATCATTTGTATAAATGGCAAAATCAGTTGCATACGGCTTATCACTGGTGCCCTCCTCTTTCAAAATGAAACCATTCTTTATTGGCCCGATGGAATTTTTACCTTTGTCTAGTTTCAGAAAATTTTTTGAATTAAAAGAAAAAACAGCTTCGAGGGAACTCTTGCCGGTATTGATAAACTTGTATTCTATGGAACCTACGGGCAAACTGGAATTATTATCATCAGTCGGAATGAAAGGGCTCCAGCCAGTAATCTCCGCCTTCAATGGGAAATCATTATCTGTGATATCAAGATAAGCAAATGGAAATTTTGATTTAAACGTTGCTTCGTGAAAATGTGGAAGGCCGGTTGTTGCGCCTCCCGAGCCATTACCCGAATCAAGCTTCCCAAATTTTTTCCAATCAGGGACGGGGCCTTCAAGAAGTTTTGCTCCATTTTTAACCCCCTTTACAGAGATAGCGGCAAACATTCCGGGATCATTAAAAATATCTGGCTTATTGCGAACAGAAATGTGGGAAAAAGAGCCCGTCCCTTCCATACAAATCATTCCCGCTCCCATTCCGCCGATAGGAAAAGCAACGCGATTCAGATAGTCATTTTTATAATCACTGTTGTACGCTCTCCTATTTTTTCCGGCCGATGATTTTTTAGTTTCTGCATCCTCGCTTTTCTGTCTAGCCCTTGTGAGCCCTGAGACAGGAAGGATAGTTGCACTAAGGCCACTCATGCCAACGTCCCTTATGAATGCGCGGCGACCCGAATTTTTTTTCATATCGAAAATTTTAAAAAGGATTAGATAGTCAGCATTTATTTTTCACAAGGCTTGTTCAAATCTCAACCTACGGCCATGGGAAAATACCACCTTTTTTGATGACTTCCTTTCCTGATTCTATTTCCTTTCATTCCAGGAATATTGGATCCCGATAGTCCGAATTAATTGAAGGACCCCAAATAAATATTGATCTGCCTCAATGAGACTTCTAATTTCTTGCAAATCAGTGTATGGTTTTTGCAGCAATGGTTCCTAACTTCATTCAACAAAACCTTTCTCTAAAAGATTGCAGTATGTTTAAACCTACACTTCTTTCCATTTTTACTTTGCTATTCTTGTCGTTCTCAGCAAAAGCAATTCCTCCGGAACTTCTATATTTCCGCGGCATGGATTCCGTAGGACTTTATGACAAATTTGAAGTGGGGTTGAATCTGAAGGCGGAGTTTGACAACCCTTTCGATCCGGAGCAGATTGAAATCAATGCTACTTTTATTTCACCCTCAGCAAAACAATGGAAAATCAACGGATTTTATGATTATTCTTTCGGAACCCTTTGGAAGATACGGTTTGCTCCTAACGAAGAAGGAAACTGGAAATACACTATAACCGTTAAAGATAAAAATGGAAGTACTATTGTGGATCCAAAGTATTTCAACGTCACAAAGTCTCCCTATGATGGCCCATTGCGTATATCCTCTAATCATCGCTATCTCGAACACGCTGATGGAAGTAGTTTCTATGGAATAGGATTCTGGTATAATGACGGCTATTCAGGATTTAATAGCGGAAAAATTGACCATTCCGAGCTTGACCAATTGAAGAAATTGGGAGTGAATTTTATCAGCACGTTTATTACCCCGCTCGAGACATTAGGCAGCGGGCTCGGAAGATATGATCAAAACATCGCCGGAAGGATTGACGAAGTACTTAAGATGTGTGAAGATCGGGAAATGCAACTTAGTTTAAACCTGTGGTTCCATGCATATTTATCAGAGACTGTCTGGGGCGGCGGCAATGTTCGATGGTATACTAACCCTTACCAGCAAATAACTGCGGCTAAAGATTTTTATAGAAGCAAAGAAGCCTGGGATTATCAGGAAAAACTATACAGATATTTTATCGCAAGATGGGGCTATAGCCGGTCGCTGGCGATGTGGTTCATCATCGATGAGGTGAATGGTACCGAAGGATGGGCATCGGGCGATAGCGCGCTGGCAATAACATGGGCTAAAAAAGTTCATAATTTTTTCAAAAACAATGATCCCTATAACCATTTGACCACCGGGACGAGAAGCGGAGGGAATAAAGAATTTTGGGATGAAGGATACCAGACTTTTGATTTGGCAGCGAGAGAAATTTATGAAGCGCAGGGATTCCCGATGAACAGAACTGGCACTATGGATTCCGTAACAGAACATCCACTAACTCAAAGTTATAAGGTCTATTCGGGAGAAATCAGTAAACTCTGGAACGGTTACGATAAACCAGCGATCGTCGGTGAGTCAGGCTGGGATCATACATTTTATGAACCGGAGATGCCCGGCTACCTGGCATTATATCACAATGCATTGTGGGCTTGCCTCGGTTCCGGTGCAGCCATGTCACCCTTTTGGTGGGCTTATTCAAATCGTTTAAATGATAACATGGTTACTTCACAACTAACCTCTTTTGAAAATTTTACCAGGCAAATTCCTTTTTCAAAGCTCACCAATCTTTCCAAAGCGAAAATCTCAATTTCAAAAGGTGATGGTTTTGCGATGAATAGTAACGAAATGATTTTTGGATGGGTCGCCAATCCTCTAAGCGACGTTGCAGGTAAAACTGTGACTATAAATGGACTGACCGCCGGGACTTACTCAGTTAGTTTATATCACACCTGGCGTGGAAAATTTCTCGATACGATTCAAGTGATGTGTAAAAATGGATCCATTTCTTTCAACATCCCGGTATTACAAATGGACTCTCATGGAAACTACATCGGGCAAGATGTCGGATTTATAATTAAGCCGGCCGGAAAAATCACAGGAGAACTAATCCCACGCATGCCTGGTTTGTAAAGCTTTAGTGAAATGATACCAGCCCCTTTTACTATCACTATTTGAATGGAGAATTGAGATTATTAATTCTGATTCTTTTGCATACAGAAATAATCCAGTAACCTTGTCATTAAGCTATCCCTGACTTTTGGCCCAGACATTTTGAAAAAACAATCGAGAATAATCAGAAAATTAAAATCATTAAGAATCCGCGCATGGCCAAAACCGCTACCAACCCAAGACAAGTTAATGAGATTCTCGACCAAGTCAGTGAAGACGGATTACTTCAACATTCTCGCCCTTCGTGGTCATTATTTTTGTCAGCGCTCACGGCAGGGCTCGAAATTGGATTCAGTATTTTATTGATGGGAGTTTTATTCTCTTTA
>JBBSPT010000061.1:0-10338 GCA_038258515.1 Chitinophagales bacterium
GACCTATATCCTGAAAGCGCATCGGAAGAACTGCAAAAAATATCTCCTGAGCTGTACGCATTGAAAGACGTGAATGTATTTTCAGTGCCGGAAGATTATTTCAATTCTATTGCAAATGATATCAGGGTAATGATCAAGTCGCCCGGTGCCAAAGTTGTGGAGATGAAATCCTCTGGAACATGGTGGAAAGTTGCCGCCGCTGCGGTTGTAGCAGGAGTGCTTGCCATTAGTTCTCTTCAACTTTTTCAACATTCATCTCGTGATGGGAGCAGCGGTAGCGTTGTGGTTATGGCCTCTGCAAACCTCCCCGATTATATAAAAGAGTCTCTACAATTTAAAACTGCCGAAGACCTCAACGCGGGGATTGCGAAGCTAAGCGATGAAGACATTATCCGTTACCTGGAAACAAACGGCAACATATTAGATAACGCATTACTATTGAAAGATGCAGATGTGACAGAGTTGCCTGAGCAGGCTGATTATCTTTTAGATGAGCATGCCTTAAATACTTATTTGTCTAAAATTGCTAAAGAAACAACTGTAGACTAAATGAAAACGATGAAAAAAATTCTACTTATAATTCTTTTTTTCCCTTCGGGCTTTTCAGCGCTATTCGCTCAGGAAAGAAATGAAGACAACCTGGAGAAAATAAAAGCCCTGAAAATTGCTTTCATTACTCAGAAATTAAATCTTTCCGCTGAGGAAGCGGAGAAGTTTTGGCCGATTTACAACCAATATGAAAGAGAAGTAAGAGGAATCAACAGAGGCGATGTCTTGCAAAACGAAGAGCAGCTTCTCAACACCCGGAAAAAATATAAATCTTCCTTTGAGAGGGTGCTTGGCCCTCAAAAACTCAATAAATTGTTTAATGCGGAACGCGATTTCCGCGATGTTCTGATACGACGTCTCAAAGACCGGCCTTTACAAAAATCAGGCAGATTGCGCCGTTAAATAACCAGGTTAACTCCCTCACGAAATAATTTCACTTAAAATCTTACGGAAAAGTTGGAGAAAATAAATTTTTCTTACTTTTGTGTTTAGGTGTTTTTCATAGGTTAGCAACGGCCGGCCCTTTTTAGGGCAGGCCTTTTTAATAAAAATTAAAAAGTGTGAACCGGCGATTTGACATCATGATAAAATAAAAACACCCATTTTTCTTCTTCTCCCAACCTTCTCCACAAACTTCTCAGTTGCATTGCTTTCTCACCATCGAAATCATATTTGGCCTTGAATCTGTTTTTTAATTGCTGTAATTGCGGCGCAACATCTCCACCGAAAAAGACAATCTCATCATCCTGTTTTATTTTAAAAACCTGGTGAAACGGAGAGTGAGCTCCCGTGACTTCGTATTCTATGTAGTTGTCGATAGCACCGCTTCCATTTATTAGCTGTAAAGCTGGAGCGTTCCTTAGAATCGAAAAATCATCAATCTTGTAAGAAGGAAGTCCTTTTTCAGAAGCTGAATTCCACTCATCCTCATTGATGTAGTAAATGGCATTCGCGAAACTCAATTCCCCATTATCATTGAAGGCAATCCCACCGGCATGATCCTTGTGCAAGTGCGAAATGAGCACCTTGGTAACATCTGAAGAACTGATGCCATGAGCGGCAAGGTTTTGATGGATTTGAAGTTTTCCATCGGGGCCTGTAAATCCGAGCCCTGTATCTAATAACAAAATATCATTTGCTGTTGTAACCACAAACGGCTGTATTTCCACAAGAAGACTTCCCTCAGATCTGTCCTCCAGTCTGTCTTTATTCAATTGAAAAGGAATAAATTCTTTAGTTCGATCAACTGTAAACGATCCTTCACTGAGTGGAATTATCTTCATACGATGTTTATTAGCTGCTATGCTCTCTTTAGAAAAGGTTGAACTTTTAAAGGCAAACTACCGAAGCACCATCTGCCTGTCCGCATCCAAACGAACGAGAATAAATATTAAAATGGTAAAAGTAAGTAAAGAAGAACCGCCGTAACTGAGCAATGGTAAGGTAATTCCGATTACCGGCGCAAGACCAATTGTCATGCAAATATTTATTGCTACATGAAAAAAGAAGATTGCCGCTACGCTGTAGGCATATACTCTGCTAAAAGTGCTTCGTTGTCGTTCGGCTATAAAAACGATTCTGAAAAGCAGCAGAAGGTACAAAACGATAACCAGGCTGCATCCCAGGAAACCAAAGCTCTCGCCAACTGATGTAAAAATAAAATCAGTGTGTTGTTCTGGTACAAAATCTCCCTGTGTTTGTGTGCCTTTCAAAAATCCTTTTCCAAAGAAGCCGCCAGAGCCAATGGCTATTTTAGATTGTTTTACGTTATAGTTTTCCTTCGCCTTTTTTGCCTTTTTTGTTTTGGCTAGTTCTTCTACTTTTTGCTGATCGAGCTTTTGAGCGTCTACATTAGTTTCAGGCACATAGTCCACTCCGAAAGTGTTCATGATTCTTTCAACCTGGTATGGCTGGAGCACTTGAGTAAAAAAATATGGAACTGCAAATCTTTGAATACCCACACACATGATCCAAAGCCCGAGTACTACCAGCAGAATACCTTTTTCCTTTTTGATGGCACGTCGCATTGCAATTATAGCTATCAAAGCAATCGCTGATAAGATAATAGCTAAGGTATTTTTTTCAACTAAAATGGTGGCTACAACCAAAACTGCGAACGAAAATCCAATTATAAGATACACCGGTGGAAGTCCTTCTCTGTACATCGGAATAACAAATGAAAAATAAACAAGCGCAAGGCCGGTTTCATTTTGTAAAATTGAAAATACCGCAGGAGTCAAGGCAATGGCCGCAGCTATCAATTGTGACCGCGGTTTGTCAAACTCGGTTTCTGGTCTCGATAAATATTTAGAGATCGCGAGTGCGGTAAATATTTTGCAAGTTTCAACAGGTTGAAGATTAAAAAATCCAAGTGGAATCCATGATTTGGAGCCGTTGATGTTCTTTCCCAATGCAAAAGTTGCGATCATTAACACGATGCCGAAGAAATATGCAAGATTGGCGGTAGCTGTAAAAAACTTGCTGTCGGTAAGTAGAATTAAAGCCGCAACGAATGCAGACATTCCAAGGAAAAGAAGTTGCCGTGAGTAGTTTTTCTTTAACCCGATAATACTGTCAAGAATATTTTCACTTGAATGATGCTCCACCGAAAAAATAGAAAGAACGCCCAGAAGTACCAACGCGATGTACATCCATATCAGTACCCAGTCAACCCCTTTCGTTATTGCTTCAGAATTTCCCATTAATTTTTTAGTAGAATTATATTGAGTCAGCAGAGTCTATCTTTTTTTGCTTCCCTGGTAAAATACCTTCTGTCCTTTGGCTGTCGGAGACCGGCTTTTTAGAGGGAGGGATACTATCCTTCGCCTTCTCTTTCTGATTTGCTTTTTTTAATTTTTCGATAGCCTCCATGTCGTCCTCTTCTTCAATTCCTATCGTGTCTTTCACTCTCTTAATATACCCTTTTTCCCGCAGGTATAAAGGATCTTTGGCGTGAAGTAACGAATCCTTATAGCGGATTTCTTTATCAATTCTTGCAGGCATAAGATTCAGGTTGGACAGTGTTTCAACCTTTTGTTTACGGTCCGGTTCCGGAATCGAATCCTTTATGTACTGCTCTATCATCAGGCTTGCAATTGGCGCGGCAGATGTTGAGCCGAAGCCAGCATTCTCGCAAATGACGGCAATGGCTATCTGTGGATTTTCGCGAGGAGCAAATGCGGCAAAGAAAGCATGATCCTTTTGCTTCACTCCTTTATAATAATTTTCTACAGTTCCCGTTTTGCCACACACAACTATTCCAGGCACCTTCGCCGCCGCACCCGTCCCTGATTCCATAACGCCTTGCATTCCCGCGTGTACCGCTTCAAAAATGCTATCTGCAATACTCAACGGCTGGCGTTTCACTTTAAAAGAATCAAGCATACCAAATTCATCAGTTCCTTCAATGGAATCCACAAGGTGAGGAGTGATAAACCAACCCTTGTTGGCGAGGTATGCCATTTCATTTGCCACCTGAATAGGCGTTACCAACACTTCTCCCTGCCCAATACTCACTGAGCGAAAAGTGCAGAAATTCCAATGCCCTTCACCGTAGATTTTATTGTAAGTCCTCGGCGTGGGAATCAAGCCGCTTTTTTCAGAAGGTATATCCACGCCCAGCTTATGACCGAGACCAAAGGCATACATATAATTATCCCAGACTTTCAAACTACTATCAACGGAACCATACACAGGGTTGTTAATGGCTCTCTGCATCACATTAGCAAAATAAGTATTACAGGAATGAGTGATGGCTTCCTTAAGCTTGAAGACACCGGGATCGAGACAACGCATAGGTCTTCCACAACCATAAAATGCGCCGGTGCAAAGAAATGTCGTTGATGGAGTGATAACACCTTCCTGCAGCCCAACGAGACCCTGCAGCGTTTTAAATGTTGATCCGGGAGAATAGTATGCATTCACTGTCCTGTTGATCATTGGAAGACGTGGATCAAACAAAAGTTCCGCGAAATGTTTTTTTCTGTCAGCGCCTGAAAGAAGGTCGGGTTTGTAGGTTGGACTGCTCACCATCGCCAATACACCTCCCGTTTTAGGATCAATTGCTACAATGGCGCCGATTTTATTTTGCATCAAATGCTCCCCCAGCATTTGCAACTTTATATCAAGAGCGAGGTGCATATTCCGGCCGGGAATGGCGGCTGTATCATAGTTGCCTTTTTCCACCCTATCAGTTAGCCTGTTTTTATTATCCCGTTTCCAAAATTCGATTCCTCTTTGTCCCATCAGCACTCTTTCATAGCTTCTCTCCAGGCCTGTTTTTCCGGCATAGTCGCCCATTTGATAACCTTCTCCTTCATGCCTTCTTAAGAAAGATGAATCAACTTCTGAGAGGTACCCCAAAATATTACCGGCAGCATCAAACGGATAGTTGCGAATAGGGCGTTCCTGCAGGTAAAACGCCGGAACAAACTTGTACATACTTTCGTTGAGCCTTGCTATTTTTTCTACAGACAACGAAGGATCGAAAACAGAAACCCTGTAGCTCCTGTTTTTGATAATTGCTGTTAGAATCCTCTTTTTAAATTCCGTGGTATCAATTTCCAGGATCCTGCAAAGCGCTGCGGTATCGAGGTTAGAACCTCTTATTTTACCAGGAGTTACCATCAGGTCATAAATAACAGTATTGGTGAGGATCACTTTGCCATTTCTATCAAACAGCACTCCTCTGTCAGGGTAGATCACTTTCCGAAATTTACCCTGTTCATCAGCAAGTATTGAATATTTCGTATTTAAAACCTGCAAATTAAAAAGCTGTGCAATAATGATAACCCCCATGATGACGAACATGAGCATAATCAAATTTTTGCGGGAATGATGGAATGCAGGCACAGACGATTGGCAGTTTACGAAGAATAAAAAAGATCAACGGAATTTATGCAAACTTAATATCTCTACACTGTATTTGTCCGAAATCTTTGCTTTCGTGTAAACAATAATTCTGTTAAAAAAATCAATAGCAGGCTCACTCCTGTTCCAATTAAAACCTTTAGAAAAAAGTAAAAAAAACCACCTGTTTGCAACGCTTGCAAAAAGAAAAGGAATGAATGATGTATCAATGTAAGAATGGTGACATAAGTAAGATAGGGGGTAATGCCCATACTCTTAACCGAAGGCTCGTTATAATTGCTTTCAGCGCCTTCCTGCGAGATAAGAAGATTAATCAGGAAAGGCCGGAAATATGCGATCAACACGCAGGCAGCCGCATGAAGTCCATACGTTTTTGTGAAGCAATCTAATGCAAAACCAAGAGAAAAAGCGAGGATCATCACTGCTTTTCTGCCCATCTTGAAAGGAAGCCAAAGAATAAAAAGAAAATAAATAATAGGAATAACGAGATGATGAAGCGGAGGAATATTATTGAGCACGAAAACCTGTACCAATATGAAAAGGCAGAATCTGACAATATATTTCACGAGGTTACTCATTTATCTTTTTCACCTTATTTAATAATTGACGGGCTTCTTCTTTTTGAAGATTGTTTATCACATATACATACTGAAGATTATAAAAATCTGCAGCAGTGCGCACCCTGATGGTATGGGTACTGCTCGATTCATCATCTTCAATTCCAATCACTCTGCCGATCAGCAAACCGTAAGGAAATTTGTCAGAGAATCCGCTTGTAATTACTGAGTCACCTTTAGCAACCTTCACCACTTTCGGAATATCTTTTAAGATTACTATGTTCGTAAACTTTCCATCCCATACGAGACTTCCCACCTCCCCGGTCCTTTTCACTTTTGCGCTGATATTGCTCTGGCTATTCAATAAATTCATGACGACGGAAAAGTTCTCACTCACATCCATGACCATCCCAACTACGGCATGATTGACATCCAGCACTCCCATATCGGAAGTTATTCCCTGTGCGGATCCACGATGCAACTCCATAAAGTTATTTTGCAATGAAATAGAATTGCTGACGACTTTCGCCTGCATGTATAAATATTTTCGCTGCTTAGCGACTGTATCTACTCTTATTGTATCTATTGCAAGCTTTGTAGCAGTATCAGGCAGTTCGAAGTCTTGCTTCAATTTATTGTAAAGGTTTTCGTTCGCCTTTACAAGAGAGTCGTTTGTTCTCTTCAACTGAAAATAATATTCAACTGTATTGTATTGCTTGTTGATCCTTCCGGTGACTTCATTTGCGACGCCGGAATAAACAGAGTGATGGTAACGATTGTAGCTGAAAAGCATGTAAAGAGAAACGCCCATCAGGAACAGGAAAAAAATGAAATTGAAATAAATCCTGATGAAAATAAAAATATTACGCATGATGCATTCCTCCTTTCAGATCACCCTGTCGAAGGTTTAAAGAGTTCATTTGAATATACATCATTTTTGATCGGGATTTTCGGCCTCCCTGAAAGACTTAGAGAGAGTTTACCTCATAACGAAGGGATAACGGTCGTAATGCTTTAACGCCAGGCCGGTACCTCTTACTACACTTTTCAGAGGATCATCTGCGATGTGAACAGGTAGTTTTATTTTTGCTGCCAGTCTTTTATCAAGACCGCGAAGCAGGGCCCCACCGCCAGTAAGATACATTCCCCGGCGATAAATATCTGAGGCCAGTTCAGGGGGGGTGGTTTCCAGGGCTTTTAATATTCCTTCTTCAATTTTAAAGATTGATTTATCCAGCGCTTCAGCAATTTCCTGGTAACTCACCATAATTTGTTTGGGAATGCCGGTCACCAAATCCCGCCCATTCACGGGCATATCTTCAGGCGGATTGTCGATGTCCTTCATGGCCGATCCGATTTGAATTTTGATTTGTTCTGCAGTCCTTTCACCAATTAGTAGGCTGTGATATCTGCGCAGGGCTTCCATTATATCGCCCGTAAATTCATCCCCCGCGATTCTTATTGATTGATCGCAAACAATACCTGCCAACGCAATTACAGTAATTCCTGTAGTGCCACCTCCGATATCAATAATCATATTTCCAACGGGCTCTTCCACATCTATACCGATACCAAGTGCCGCCGCCATGGGCTCATGAAGAAGATAAACCTCTTTTGCCCCTGCCTGTTCCGCACTATCGCGAACGGCACGCTTCTCTACTTCTGTAATGCTGCTTGGAATACAAATCATCATCCGCCAACTGGGCGGGAACCATGGCTTTTTTGGGTAGATCTTTTTGATCATTTCCCTTATCATAAGTTCAGCAGCATTGAAATCTGCGATCACTCCATCTTTCAACGGCCTCACCGTCCGGATGCTTTCATGAGTTTTCTCATGCATCATCAAAGCCTTTTTGCCAACAGCCAAAATATTCTTGGGATTATTCCTGTCCAAAGCAACGATTGACGGTTCGTTCACTACAACTACATCGTTGTGTATAATAAGAGTGTTTGCAGTGCCAAGATCTATTGCTATTTCCTGTGTAAAAAAATTAAAAAGGCCCATTTAGAGGATGTGATATTGAAAAATTAATGATGGATGCAAAGTTGTAGGAAATAATTTGAATTAACAACCACAATAGATCACGATCTGAGCTGCTTTGTTTCCGTTTGAAAAAAATGGAAATTGCTTGTGATTACAACATTCAACTTGATGTATAAAACACAACAAAGTAAAAATTCATTTATTTCTTTTCAGCAAAATGAAACTCTGCTAAAGCCCGGATGGCAGGCAGCGTTTTGATTATTCAATAAACTCATAGCCAATATCACCGCGATAATAAATACCCTCAAAATAAATTTGTTCCAATATTTCTTTTGATAATTCTACGGCATCCTTCAGTGTGTCGGCGAGCGCCGAAACAGCTATCACACGACCACTGTTGGTAACTACTTCATCATTTTCTTTTTTGGTTCCCGCATGAAAAACAGTCACGCCGCCATTCGCGTTGATCTGTTTCATCACCGTTGGATTAGCAAGGTAGCCAAAGTCAATAGCGTAGCCTTTCTTGTATTCAAGCGGGTAGCCCCCACTCACTGCAACAATTGTAGCTGCGGCTTTCGGTTCAATTTCAATATTTTGTAAATGCAATTCTCCTTTATCGGTTGCAATCAGCAATTCCAACAAGTCATTTTTTAGCCTGGGAAGTATCGCTTCGGTTTCCGGATCTCCCATCCTGCAGTTGTATTCAATCACCATCGGTTCCTCGTTTACTTTGATAAGGCCGAAGAAAATGAATCCTTTATAATCAATGTTTTCTTGCCGCAACCCTTTAATAGTTGGCTCAATGATCCTTTCTTTTATTTTGGCCATAAACTCCTTCGTCACAAATGGCACAGGACTTACTGCTCCCATACCGCCGGTATTGAGGCCTGAATCTCCTTCCCCGATCTTTTTATAATCCTTAGCCTCAGGCAACACCACAAAATTTTTTCCGTCGGTGAGAACGAAAACACTCACTTCAATACCATCGAGAAATTCTTCTACGACAATTCTTTTCCCGGCATCTCCGAATTTGGTTTTTTGAACAATGAGTTCATACTCTCCCATGGCTTCGATCGGATTGTTGCAGATAACAACTCCCTTACCGCCTGCCAGACCGTCCGCCTTAATAACTACGGGTAACTCATGGGATCTTATATAGGCAAGACCCTCTTCATATGTTTCTGCAGAAAATTCGCGGTAAGCTGCGGTTGGTATGTTGTGCCGTCCCATGAAAGATTTAGCGAACAACTTGCTTCCCTCCAGCCTGGCACCTGCGGCTGAGGGTCCCGTTACAATTATATTTTTTAAAGATTTATCATTTCTGAAAAAATCGTAAATCCCATTTACAAGCGGTTCCTCCGGTCCTACCAATACGAGGTCTATTTTTTTATCAATACATGTTTTTTTGACAGCATCAAAATCTAAAATATCAATGTCAATGTTCTCGCCATGTTCCAGTGTACCTGCATTTCCCGGCGCGATGTACAGACTATCGCATAGTTGGCTTTGACTAATCTTCCAGGCGAAAGCATGTGAACGGCCGCCATTGCCTAAAATAAGAATTTTCAAAAGAATGAATTTAAATATTTGAAGACATTAAGGCGCAAGTTATGTATTAACAAATACAAAAGCTTTCCATTCATCATTAAATGCCCTCCGTTTTTTGTTTCAAATTTCAATTTCGACAATTGAAATTTATCTGTACTTTACAAATCAAAAAATTTCTTTCCGAAAAAAATCAAGATATGCAGGATCAGCCAATGCCAGGGGAAAAAGGGGCAGTAATAAAAGGGAAACATCCCAAAGCTCTCTACATTCTTTTTCTTACAGAGATGTGGGAAAGGTTTGCGTACTATCTGATGGTTGGAATATTGCTACTTTATTTGATTGATGATAAAACCGGGGGAAAAGGGCTTACAGAAAAAATGGGAGCGGATATCGTGGGGAGCTTTATCGCTCTCGTTTATCTGACGCCTTTTATTGGAGGATTGATTGCCGACCGTTACCTGGGATATATCAAATCAATTTTTCTGGGCGGTAGTTTAATGGCTCTTGGATATTTCGGACTCGCCTTCCCTGGAGATACGGCCATGTATATTTCGTTGGGTCTCATCATTGTTGGCAATGGATTTTTCAAGCCAAATATTTCAACCCTATTGGGCAATATTTACAACCGCGAAGACCTGAAGCCTCTGAAAGATAATGCCTACAATATCTTTTATATGGGCATTAATATTGGCGCACTCGTATGCAACTTTGTGGCAGCATATCTTAGAAACCAATATGGATGGGGCTATGCGTTTGCCGCCGCCGGCGCGGGATTGGTAGTGGGACTTATCATATTGGGTTCCTCTGTAAAAAAGGTAAAGATGGGCGAGA
>JBBSPT010000062.1:0-10329 GCA_038258515.1 Chitinophagales bacterium
AAAGATCGTTGAGAAATAAACTGCCATCTTAGATTGTCACTCCAAGCGCCTGATTCATTTCAATATGTTGCCCTTCCTCCCGAAATATCATAGATGAAACCGGTGGAAAAACTATTTTCATCTGAAACAATAAAGCATGACATGGCCGCAACTTCTTCGACGGTTCCAAGACGTTTCATCGGAATTTTGGAAGTCATATATTGCAATTGATCCGGCGATGTATTTTCGTTCATAGTAGTTTTGATCACGGCAGGTGCAAGACCATTAACCGTAATATTTTCCTCCGCAAATTCTTTGGCAACTCCCTTCACCAAACCGATAACCCCTGCTTTAGTTGACGAATAGCCAATCATGCCAGGGTTGCCTTCTTTGCCGGCGATAGATGCTATGAGCAGTATGCGACCGTAGCCGGTTTTCTTCATAATTTTCACACAATATTTTGTAAGAAGGAAGGGTCCTTTTAAATTCACTTCATACAGTTTATTAAAATCTTCACTTGAGTATTCAGTAATTTTTGTACTCGTCGGTCCCACGATTCCTGCAGAGTTAACGAGGATATCGATCTTCTTGAATTCTTCTTCTACTTTTGAAATTGCATCCTGCACCTGCTTTTCATTGCTGATATCAACCATGAAGCTTTTTGCTTTTATATTTTGCTCCCTGAACTCATCAATTGTCGTCGTCAACAAATCTTTATTTACATCAAAAAGTATTGTCGTCGCACCTTCTTTTCCGAGCCGTTGTGCAACTGCTTTGCCGATACCCGTAGCTCCGCCTGTGACGATCGCAATTTTATTTTCGAATCGTTTTTCCATTTTCATTTATTGTTTTAGTAGTCTGATCAAGAATCCGCCTCCGGGAGCGAGGTGTATTTTCAGAGAATCATTCTTCTTGATTCTTTGAGATGAAAGAAGATAGTCGGAGGCATGCCGGTCTGCATTCACGCCATCTTGGCAAATTGAAGCTTTGTAAGTAACCTTCTCATCAAGAAAATCGAAATGAATAATAACATTCCTTTCAGTCCAGTTTGTCATACCACCAATGAACCAGTTGTCTTCATTTTTTCTCGCAGTAATAATGTATTCCCCGATTTTTCCGTCCAGGATTTTTGTTTCAGTCCATGTAGTGGGGATGCTTCCCATCAATTCTGTGAACGATGGTTCCAGCCATGCCTGGGACGGATTACCAGAAAACAATTGCATGGGATTGTCATACACAACAAACATTGCAAGTTGGTGACACCTTGTTCCCTGACTCATCACCATATCTCCAATGGGTCGAAACACATTTTTAGTGGCATTATTCAAAAGTCCGGGTTCATAGTCAAATGATCCGCCAAGCATCCGTGTATAAGGAAGCGTTACATCATGATCCGGACTCACGAGGTCAGTCCAGATGTTGTACTCAGATCCAAGCAAGCCTTCACGTGATACATTATTTGGATAAGTTCTGTTGAATCCCTTTGGTGGATACGCTCCATGGTACATGATCATGATATGATGGTCAGCACAGGCTTTGGCAATTTTATGATAAAAATTTACGGTCTTTTGATCATCCCGGTCGATGAAGTCTGTCATAATATAATCAACACCCCACTTCTCAAACCTATCAAGTGCACTGTCCAACTGCCTGTTCAAAGTATGGGCAAGCGTCCACAAACTTACTTTGACCTGTTTTTCTTTTGCATAAGAAAGTATGCTGTCCATGTTTATGGCAGGGTTGATTTTAAACAGATCCGTATTGTCGCTCCATCCTGCATCCATCATGATACGATCAAAGCCGAAGCGCTTTGCAAAATCAATATAATATTTATAAGATGCAGTGTTCACTCCCGATTTGAAAGGCACGTTGAACAGGTTAACATTAATGATCCATTCGTCGGTTCCTTTACCGGGCTTTACCCAGGATGCATTACCTATCCTGGAAGGAGAGGCAAGCCTGTACACAATGTCATTTGATGGAAGCTCCCTGTCTTCTTCTGCAATGATCAATACCCGCCATGGAAATGTTCTTGTCCCTTTTGTCCGCGCAATAAAAGCGGCCCGTTTTGTAACGATCAGTTGTGGAAATTCTCCTGCTGCAAGTTTTTCTTCCAGGGGGTATGGGGCAAAGATGCCTCTTAATGAAGACGATCCTGTTCCTGCTAAAAACATACCGGGATAATCATCAAGATCCGATTCTGTAATTCCTATTCGCGGATTTGATTCCTGCACAACCAACACCGGGTTATACGCGATTTCTCCGGGTCTGATGCTGTCGATTTGTTTTAATGGATATAATTCTTCAAAGCTCGTATGAAAAATATCCTGGTCACCTCGTTTGCGCACCATCGGGAAATAAGCGTTTGAATTCTCTTTGAAATTGAAAGATGCAATTTCATTTTGTACAATGATCGAATCTTTGAAACTGGTCATAAACCGGTAGGCCACAGCATCTTCATAAACACGGAATTCGACAGCACCGTATTTTTGAAAGTTGATAGAAAGTTGATTATAATAATCACGAATTTTTTTTCTTTTTTCCGGGACCGGGGAAATAATTATTTCATCAACCTTTTTTATGCTGTGTCTTGTTATCCTGTTTTTGGGGGAAAAACGTTGATCACCGGCAAGAACCAATTCAGCTTCAGAAGGCTCTAATATTAATTTTCCATTCGATCTAACCTGGTAGTGAATATTTTTTTCCATCCAGATCTCTACGCAAATTTTTCCGGAAGGGGAACAAACTGACAAGGTATCGAGACTATATGATGCAAGTGAACTGCTAAATAAAATAGCCAGGAGAAAAATTTTTATCATTGCTGCATGTTTTCTTCCGGGAAGTTTGTTCATTGAGTAAAACTTATTGTTTGAAAAGATGCATAACCAAGCCTCCGCCCGATGCTAATTGAAATATTAAAATGTCTTTTTTTTCTAACTTTTTTTCTTGAATGTTCAAATCGTTTGGATGACTATCGGTATCTGTTACATCGCTGTAGATCTTTGATCCATATCTCCCATCTCCTAAAAAATCGAATGAAATTTTTATTTCTCTCGCCTCATGATTATTGATAGCGCCGACATACCAATCACTATCTTTTCTTCTTGCAATCAACACATATCCGTTCAATTTTGCTTCGAGGACTTTGGTCTCATCCCATGTTGTTGGTACATTTTTAATAAAATCGAAACCGGGCTGGCCTTCATACGCAGCCGGATAATCGCAAACCATTTGCAGGTAATTTTCCATCACTACATACATGCCCAGCATGTGGCAGCGGGTACCTAACATCAGAGGCCGTGTATATTGAGCCCGGAATTGATCTTGTGGCACAGCTCTGAATCCTCCAAGGTGATAATCTGTAGAGCCGGCAAGCATCCTGGTAAACACGATTGACAAATCATGATCCGGATTTATCCCATGATCATCCCACTTATTCACTTCATAATTCAGCGTGCCCTCTCTTGTGAGTTCATTTGGATAAGTCCTGCTAAGTCCGGTTGGTTTATAGGCCCCATGAAACTGGACGTGCAAATGATGGGCAGCAGCTTTTTGTAAAATCTCATTTTGCATATTTACCATCTCCTGGTCATCACGATCCATAAAGTCCACCATCATTCCTTTCAATCCCCATTTCTCAAAAATAGCGAATGCCGTGTCCAGCTTTGGATACAAGGCATAGAAGTGAACCCACACTCTTACGGCGACTCCCTTTGTTTTTGCGTAATCACAAATATCTTTCATGTCAAGCCCCGGCACCGGGGTAGTAACGTCTGCGTGCGGTCCGGGCTGAAAACCTACACCGTCATCCACGTACCATTGATGTAATCCGTATTCTACCACCGAATGATATTGGATGTTGTTCCGGGCGCAGAAATCAATATAGTATTTATTGGTTACAAAATTATTTCCCGGTGCGTTGATTGTATCGGGAACCACATTTCCGTTCCACCAGGGAAAAGTAGTTTTCCCGGGCTTCAGCCAACTGAGATCTTTAATTTTGGAAGGCTCGTTGAGTGAGGTCAAAATATTGCTTTCGATCAAACCTCCCAGGCGATCGCTCATCATGATTACTCGCCACGGACTTTTGTGGGGTAAAGTTGCTTTTACTTTTATAACAGTTTGATTGGGAAGTGGAGACAGTTTACTTTGAAGGACCTCATTGACTTTGGACAAATACATTCCGGCATAGTCCACCAGCGCCGCTTCGGTGATGGCGACATATATTTTGCCGGGACATTCGAAAAGAGCCGGCATATCCATCAAAGTATCGGGAGTAATGTCACTCACATTTATCTCACTGTAATTTCCTTCATGACTCGATGTGTAGTTGGGCAAAAAAAGTGTGTGAGCCACCGGGTCGCCATGTAATTTGAAAGTTGTGTTTTCGTCAACCAGAGTATATGATGTCCAATTCGGCTGAGTAGGAAATTCGTACCTCAATGCAAGTCCATCATCAAAAATTCTGACGATTATATTTATTAGCCGGTGCGGTTTTGTTTTTTCAATGAATGGAATTGTGACTTCATTATAGGGAGCGTGTACATTTTTTGTTTTCCCCACCGGCAGTTCATAGTCTTCAGAACTGTCCTTAAACGATGGTGCTCCGGCCTGTAGATTGTGAAGTGCCAGGTTATCATCAAAGTGCAGGTCTAACGTTGAATAGTCAATAACCGGCTTTAATTTAAAATCTATTTTATACAAAATTGAATTGTTGCTCTGCCTGAGCGAAAAATGAATTGCCCTGTCGGGAGAAAAAAGATTGATGACGTTCTGTGCGAAATCCACTTTTGAACAAAGAAGTAAAATCGAAATCAGAATTTGTGGAAGTATTTTCATCCGGCAGTCTTTTATTTTTTTCTATTCGCTTAAATCTGTAATGTACGGGATTGATCGGAAAATTTGTAAAACCGACCATTAAGAAAGACAGATTAAAATTTTGATTTGATATTAACGCAAACGATTGATTGTTTACCCAAAATATAATACCTATATTTTTGAAAGAACGGATGCGTAAAATCATTAATTTACACAGCAGGCTTCAAAATTAAAACCCTTCCTTTTCGCAAGAAGCGTTCGCTAAGGACCTGGACATTTTTCCAACCGGGGTTGGTTTTTTTCTCCTGCTTTTCAGTTAAACTATGTTTTAAATTATTATCAGAAAAAGTAATGCAGAATTATTTAAGGATTTCATTTCTACTGTTAGTTTCCATAAGCTTTATAAAATGTAAAAATGCCCTTCCCCCAGGCGACCCTGGAAATGGTGGATTGATGCTTCCCGGTGGTTTTGAGGCGGTGGTTGTCGTTGACAGTCTTGGTGGTGCAAGACATATTGCAGTGAATGACAATGGAGATATTTATGTAAAGCTTCGCAACAGTTATCCCAACGGAAGCAACATCGCCATGCGGGATGAAAACAAAGATGGTAAGGCTGATATGATAGAGAGATTTGGAGTTTATTCCGATCCCTCGAATTATGGAACTGCCATGCGAATAAACAATGGATACATTTATTACAGTTCCACTGAAAGTGTGTATCGTTCTAAGTTGGTGCCTGGTCAATTATTGCCCGACACCGCAGTGGAAACTATTCTGACGGATGATTTTTATCACGATCCCCATGGATACAATCATACAGCAAAGGCAGTTGCGTTTGATGATAAAGGAATGATGTATGTCGGATTCGGTTCCCCTTCTGACGTATGCCAGGTGCTCGATAGAATTCCTGAATCGCCCGGGCAGGATCCGTGTCCGCAACTTGAAGAACATGCAGGACTTTGGAAGTTCGACCCCAGCAAACAAAATCAAACTATCAAAGACGGGAAAAGATTTGCCACAGGCATCCGCAGTATTGTAGCGATAGACTGGAATACGCAAGACAACCATATGTATATCGTTCAGCATGGAAGAGATGAAATGCACCGCACTTGGCCCGCTAAATACACACGTTGGGAAAGTGTATTGTTGCCGGCAGAAGAATTTTTGAAGTTGGAAGAAGGCAGCGATGCAGGATGGCCATATTATTATTTTGACCAGGTGCAGGGAAAAAAATTATTGAATCCTGAATATGGTGGGGATGGAAAAAAGGAAGGAAATGGCGCGAAATATTTGCAGCCGCTCATTGGCTTTCCGGGGCATTTCGCTCCCAATGATCTTCTGTTCTACACTGGCGACCAGTTTCCTGAACGCTATAAGAACGGCGCCTTCATTGCCTTTCACGGATCAACCATTCGTTCTCCCTATTCGCAGGCAGGCTATATTGTAGCTTTTGTTCCTTTTAAAAACGGCGCTCCTGCGGGTCCGTGGGAAGTATTTGCAGATGGCTTTTCTGGTAAGGATACGATCCCAAATACTTCTGATGCGCTCGGCAGGCCAATGGGGCTGGCGCAAGGTCCCGATGGTTCGCTCTACCTTACCGAATCAGTGAAGGGCAAAGTGTGGCGCGTTATGTTTAAAGGAGATAAAGAAAAGTTTAGCGACGAAGACCTTGCGATGATGGCAAAAAGGAAAACAACGAGCGCTCACATAAAAGACCCCGATGAGTTTGCAGACAATTTGCAGAAGGGAGAGACTGCAGGTGGACGGCAGATTTATAATGTCTATTGTATCGCTTGTCACCAGGGACATGGAAAAGGGGATGGAAGCAGGTTTCCTCCTCTTGAAAATTCTGAATGGGTGACGGGCGACAAAAAAAGATTGATCGGAGTTTTACTGAACGGCCTCGAAAAGCCAATTACAGTGAACGGAAAAACTTTCAATAACCTGATGCCACAACATAGTTTCTTAAGGGATGAGCAACTTGCAACGGTCTTGACTTATATCCGCCAGAATTTTAATAACTCAGCAACTGAAATTATTCCTGGTGAAGTTGCAGCCGAACGAAAAAATATAAAACCTAAATAACCACTAAAACATTTTACAATGAAAAACATTTTAGCAGCAATTATTTTATTAGCAGCAGTTTCCTGCAACACCCCCATGCGTGCCCAAAATGGTGTCATAGATGTGGAAGCCCGCTTAAAAGATCTCGGCATCACTTTGATAAAACCTCCTGCCCCTGTTGCGAATTTTAAAACAGCGGTGAAAGTTGGCAATATGCTGTACCTGAGTGGTCACGGCCCTGACAAGCCGGGAGGAGGACAAGTGATTGGTAAGGTGGGAGCTGATCTTACAACAGAGCAGGGAAAGGAAGCAGCACGCCTGGTGGGCATCTCTCTGCTCTCGACAATAAAAAGTGAAATAGGAGATTTGAATAAAGTAAAACGGATCGTAAAAGTTTTGGGAATGGTGAATGCCATTCCAACTTTCGGGCAACAGCCGCAGGTGATGAATGGATTTTCGGATCTGATGGTGCAGGTCTTTGGAGAAAACGGCAGACATGCAAGATCTTCTGTTGGAGTAGGATCTTTGCCTTCCAATATTCCTGTGGAAATTGAAATGATCGTGGAGCTTAAAGATTGATTATTGATTTAAGAAAAACTGATAGATTCTTCCGGAAGAAAAACCTGCATTGTAGCAGGATAAATATTTAAGATATTCATCATTAAACATATCATATGTCTAATAAAATTTTAAGCACAGTTCAATTTACGCAAAGAGTTTTCCGGCTCATGCTATTACTGGCTTTCCTGTTTGCAGGCAATATTTTGTCAGCACAAAAAATCGATTTGCTTTTGAAGGGCGGTCACGTAATTGATCCTAAAAATAAAATCGACCGTCAAATGGATGTTGCCATTACCGGTGGCAAGATTTCAGCAGTCTCAGAAAATATTTCTGCAAAAGATGCAAAGAAAACGATTGATGTGACTGGCCTGTATGTTACTCCGGGGATTATTGATATGCATGTGCATGGATTTATCGGATCTAACGTGGACGCATATATTGCAGACGGATTTACGAGCGTTCCTCCCGATGCGTTCACCTTCCGGGCAGGCGTCACGACCGCGGTAGATGCGGGTTCAGCGGGATGGGAAAATTTTAGGCAGTATAAAAAGCAGGTGATCGATAAGTCTCACACCAGGATTTTAGCATTCCTGAATATCACCGGTCATGGCATGGTTGGGCGCTTTGAAGAGCAGAATGTAAATGATATGAATCCGCAGCAAACCGCTTATATGATTACCAGGCTTTATCCGGAAATTCTTGTTGGCATAAAGGCTTCTCATTTTTGGGGTGACTTCACCCAGGTTGATCGTGCAGTGGAAGCGGGTAAGCTGGCCAACGTTCCTGTTATGGTGGATTTCGGTGAACACGATCCGCCAAATTCCATTGAAGAGCTATTTATGAAGCACCTGAGACCGGGAGATATGTTTACGCATACTTTTTCCTATGGCCCGGAAGATAGAGAAACAGTTGTTGATGAAAATCTGAAAGTAAAACCCTTTGTTTTTGAGGCTCAGAAAAGAGGAATTGTCTTCGACGTTGGTCATGGTGGCGGTGCATTCTCCTGGAGGCAGGCGATTCCTTCATTTCAGCAGGGATTTTTTCCCAATGTCATTAGCACAGATTTGCATACCGAAAGTATGAATGCCGGCATGAAAGATATGAGCAATGTGATGTCTAAATTCCTGGCAATGGGTATGAGCTTGCCGGATGTAATTCTTCGTTCTACATGGAATCCGGCAAATGCTATTCACAGGCCAGAGCTCGGAAATCTAAGTGTAGGATCTGCTGCTGACGTCGCGGTTTTTAATTTACTGAAAGGCGATTTTGGATATCTTGACGTGCGCAGAACCAAACTTACCGGCACAGAAAAACTCCAGGCTGAATTAACCCTTCGTGATGGAAGGATCGTTTGGAACCTGAATGGTTTGGGTGCTCCGTCATGGCAGGAAGAATTACAAAAAAGGAAATGATTTCTATCTCACCATATGCTTTCATAAAAACAATACTCAAGTATAGGATGAGCCGAAAGGTGATAATTTTCTTATTTGCATTTTTATTTTTTCAATCAGGTTTTGTTTCTGCACAGCAATATGATCTGTTGATTCAAAACGGCCATGTGATCGACGCCAAAAATCACATCGATTCAAAAATGGATGTGGCGATCCGGGATGGAAAAATTGCGAGTGTTGCTAATAAAATCGATTCAGCAAAAAGTAAAAAGACAATTGACGCAACGGGATTGTATGTTGTTCCCGGATTAATAGACATTCACACCCATGTGTTTGTTGGTAGTAAACCAGATCAGTTTGCAGATGGAGTTAATAGCGTTTCGCCGGATGATTTTTCTTTCAAATCCGGCGTCACTACGGTAGTGGATGCAGGAACTTCCGGATGGAGAAACTTCCCACTATTCAAGGAACAGGTGATTGATCAGTCGAAGACACGAATCCTCGCCTTTCTCAATATTGCAGCCGATGGTATGAATGGAAATCCTTACCAGGAAAATATTGACAGCATGAATGTTGATTCTGCAGTTGCTGTGATTGAAAAATATAAAGACATCATTGTTGGAGTGAAGATTGGTCATTATACCGGCGCCGACTGGACTCCTTTCGACAGGGCATTAAAAGCCGGTGAAGAAACGAACAAGCCTCTTTTTGTAGAATGCCATCTTCCTCAATTTACTTTGGAAGAACAATTAAAAAAGATGCGCAAGGGTGATATTATTACTCACTCTTATGAGCAGATTTCTGAACGAATGCCGGTCATAGATGAACAAAACAAATTGCGTCCGTTTGTAATTAATGCGCAAAAAAAAGGAGTGCTGTTTGATGTCGGGCATGGCGGCGCTGGTTTTTGGTTTAGCCAGGCCATTCCTGCATTCCGGCAAGGGCTGGTACCAAATTCCTTCGGAACGGACCTGCACCGTTTCAGCATGAACGCAGGGATGAAAAGTATGTTGAATGTAATGTCAAAATATATGGCGATTGGAATGAGCCTGCAAGATGTAATTGCGCATGCCTCGTGGAATCCCGCCGTATCAATTAAGAGAGAAGATTTGGGAAATCTCTCAGTCGGTTCAGTAGCTGATATTTCAGTGCTGAAATTAATGCATGGCAAATTTGGCTTTGTTGATGCTGCGGGTTACAGGCTTGATGGCAAGCAGAAACTGGAAGCAGAACTTACCATTCGTGACGGCAAAATAGTGTGGGATCTCAACGGAATTTCTGCAAAACCCTGGAAACCGTAACAGCTGATTTTTCTTATTAATTCTAAATAGAGTAAGGCAATCTCGATTGAAAATCATGTTTAAAAAACAGAAAATAAATATTCGAAATTTCATCTTCTTTATTATTGCAGCAAGTACATTAAAATGCAATACAGGCAATGAATTACCAAAAGGAGATCCGGACAATGGAGGATTATTTTTACCCGGTAATTTTGAAGCGCTCGTTGTCGCAGATA
>JBBSPT010000063.1:0-10230 GCA_038258515.1 Chitinophagales bacterium
GAAAGAAAAATTTAACGCTGCCGGCGCAGGCCGCTTTGGAAGCGGATGGGTGTGGCTTGGTAAAAAGGATGGTAAACTTTGCATTTGCTCTACACCAAACCAGGACAATCCATTGATGGATGTTGCGGAATGTAAATGCACCCCGGTCCTTGGATGCGATGTGTGGGAACACGCATACTATTTAAAATATCAAAACAAAAGGGCCGATTACCTCAAGGCTTTTTGGAACCTGGTAAACTGGGAAAAAGCAAATGAGCATTTTGAGAAGGCTTAGGACATTACCTGAAAATAAAATAAAAGATTAAAGCTGTAATTTTCAATTACGGCTTTTTTCATTCAAGGAACCGGATCGTGGCCATGACCTCCCCAGGGATTGCATCTAACTATTCTCTTCAGCGTAAGCCAACTCCCTTTCAATGGACCATATTTCTTCAGCGCCTCAATACCGTATTGGGAACAGGTGGGTGTGTATCGGCACGAAGGTCCCAACCATGGTGAAATCACTAGTTGGTATACTTTGATGACAGCAATGAATGGATAGGCCAATACTTCTTTAGCTGTTTTCATCTGGTTGTAAAGTTAGTTTAAAGCAGGCAGCAGCCAGTCGGTTGAGCCGGTAAAATGAATACTCAATTGCGCTATCTTTATTTCATGAACCTTCCAAGATTCAGCGATCATAAAAGAGAATTCCAGCTCGAAAGACTAATCCTGTTCAGCGATGCGGTGTTCGCGATTGCTATCACCTTGCTGGTTATTGAACTGAGAGTACCTGAGATTGAGCACCCTGCCAAAGAGATCACCATCCTGCAAAATCTCGCGAGAATGATTCCTAAGTTTATCGGGTTTCTCGTGAGCTTTTTTTTAGTGGGATTGTATTGGACGGTTCACCACAAATTGTTCGGTTTTGTGATTGACTACACACAAAGGTTACTATGGCTTAACCTTCTTTTTTTGCTTGGTATTGTTTTGATGCCTTTTACGACATCATTCTATAGCGAGTATATTTTTGAATATTTGAAAACCCCCGTCATCTTCTATGCATGCAATATTTGCTTCATCGGCATCATGAATTTTGTCCTTTGGAAATATATTCAGAATCCGCGGTTGAAGCTTTCAGATAACCTGCCGAAGTCTTTGGGAAACTATTATTCGTTTAGAGCGCTGAGTGTCCCGGTTATTTTTGTGGTGATGGTGATAGCCTATCTTTATTTTCCACGATACGCAATTTTTATCCCTCCTTTTATCCCGTTGTTTATGTGGGGAGTCGGAAAATATTTCAAAAGAAAACTAGCAAAAACGTAAAGATTATTCTGAAAATCGATTTGGATTTTTTGGCTTTGAAAGAAGCTACAATTCGACTACGAGTTGACTATTGACTGGAAAATTTTCGTGAAATTTCTTTGAAAAAAATCAAAGTTTTATCTCTTCATCGTTGAGATCGTAAAAATGGAATTCCGTAAGATGGTAATTGCTATTGGATTTTATCTTAATCTTCTGCTTGTATTTCAGACTCCATTTTAGCCGGATCGAAAAAAATCCTTTTTTGAGATAAGCATACAATATAGGATGAACTTCAATTGTAAGTCCTTTATGTTTTTGCATGACAAGATAACTCAGGTTTTTTTCAATCTCATCTTCCAAAACCAGGGTCGACGAAATCTTACCAGTGCCCTCACAGCTTGGACAAACCTCTTGGGTATTGATGTTCATTTCAGGCTTCATCCGCTGCCTGGTAATTTGCATCAAACCAAATTTACTGATCGGTAACACAGCGTGCTTTGCCCGGTCGGGACGCATGTATTGATCCATCTGCTCAGCCAATCGCTTCTTGTTTTCCATCAGCTTCATGTCGATGAAGTCAACGACAATGATGCCCCCGATGTCTCTTAACCTTAGCTGACGGGAAATCTCCGCCGCCGCCTCCAGATTAGTTTCGAGCGCATTTTGTTCCTGGTTGTTACTCACACTTTTATATCCGCTGTTTACATCTATTACATGCAACGCCTCGGTATGTTCAATGATCAAATAGGCGCCACTTGGAAGGTTGACAGTTTTTCCGAACGAAGCTTTTACCTGGCGTGTAATACCATAACTTTCAAAAATTGGCGAACCATTCGAATGGAAGGAAAGAATTTCAGTTTTGTCGGGAGCGATCCGTTGCAGGTAGATTTTTGTGTCGTTAAAGATGTTCTTATCATTTACAACAATCTTATTAAAGTCCGCGCTGAGTAAGTCCCTGAGGATGCTATTCGTCTTTCCTTGTTCACTCATAATCTTGCATGGAGCAACAGCTCCCTGGAGATTCTTTTGAATATTCTTCCAGGTGCTTATGATGGAAAGCAGGTCTTCCTGGAGTTCAACTGTATGTTTTCCTTCAGCAGCAGTGCGGACGATTACTCCAAAATTTTTTGGCTTTATGGCTTCGATAATTTTCTGCAACCTCTTCCTCTCTTCCGACGAATGAATTTTGCGTGAGACAGCGATGATATCGTTAAAGGGAGTAAGGACGACAAACCTGCCGGGTAGTGACAATTCGCAGCTTAACCTTGGCCCCTTTGCAGCGATTGGTTCCTTTAGTATCTGAACTAAAATATTTGGTTTCCCGCTCAGTACTTCTGTGATCTTGCCGGTTTTTACTATCTCGGGCTCAATACTGGAATTAGAAAAATCAAATCCTTGTTCAGTCTTATCGTTTATGGCGAGATTGGTAAATTTTAAGATGGATCTTACATAAGGACTGAGATCCGTATAATGCAAAAAGGCATCTTTTTCGAAACCGACATCTACGAAGGCCGCATTAAGACCCGGAATCAGTTTTTTAACCTTTCCAAGGTACAAATCTCCGACCGCAAAGCTCGCATTTGCATTTTCATTGTGCAATTCTACCAGCTTTCTATCCTCAAGTAAGGCTATTTCCACCGCCTGTGGAGCGGCGTTTATAATAAGTTCCTTATTCAACTCAAAATCTTTAAAATAATTTCTTAGTTACACGGAGGGAATAGAGAAATGCTCAAGCAACCAGAGCGGGCCTAACAAAGAACTTTGATGAAAAATTATTTCTTTTTATGTCGGTTCTTTCTCAAACGCTTCTTTCGCTTATGCGTAGCGATTTTATGGCGTTTTCTCTTTTTACCACAAGGCATAGTGAGTATGTTTTAAATTAATTAATTATGAAATAGAATTGAAACCTGCGTGCCAATTCATTAATGTCGCTAAAATAAAATCCTTTCTTTTTAAGGATTATTTAATGCTTTTATTCTTTCATCTACGGCTTTGCTAAATTCCGGATTATTCACCAGATGTTTACTTTGCTCGTACCACTTCACAGCATTTCTTTTGTCACCAACGGAAGCGTATGCATCAGCCAGCCACGAAACAGCTTCGAGATTATGCGGATCAAACATTACTACTTTATTCAATCTCTCGATTGCTTTGTCATTCTGCCCGGAAATAACCGCGCCAATACCGAGGACCATTTGCGCTTGCATATTGTTAGAATCAGATCGAACCACCTCAAGCAATTGCTGAATTCCCTTCATTGTCTGTTCAGGATCACCAGCCATTCCGTGCCCATAAATATAACAGCTTCCTAATCCGACTTTCAGGTCGTCATTGGTTGGATCCAACTTCAATGCTTGTTGAAATAAGGCGGCTGCAGTCTCTGCCTCCCAGGTTTTTATCGCCACATTTTCCTCCCTCCGCATGTTCTCTAAAATTAACCGGGCAGCAAAGGTGAGGTTTTTTTGGGAATTATCCAATTTAGCAGACTGGCTCAAATAATAGACATAAGGCACGAAACTTTTGGCTGAATCTCTCCAGAAATTAGCCAAAGAGGTGTATTGTTCAGACTCCTGTTTTTTAAGATCTCCACGGGTAATATTGTTTTCCAGCCTCGCGAGGGCTTCCGTCTGTGAAGGAGTGAGACTTTGCTTTTGCTCTGCAATAATTTCACTGATATTCAATGCAGGTTTCGCCGCTATAGCGTCCACGTGATCTTCCTTTTTCTGCGCCGTTTTCCCAAAAACCAACAGTACAAAAAGCAGGACGAGCCCGGCGGAGCCTAATAATAATCTTTTATTCACTTAGTAAAAAACGGGGCCTTTTTTTTCCCGATGTGCGAAGGTAAGACTATTCATTTTTCTTGTCAAGATTCCTGCTTTTGATGTCCTGAACGAACTCTTTCGCAGGTTTGAAGGCAGGAATATGGTGTTCGGGAATATTTACTGCGATATTCTTTTTGATATTGCGGCCAATTTTAGCAGCTCTCTTTTTTGTAATGAAGCTTCCGAAACCTCTTATATATATGTTTTCGCCCTGGGCAAGCGATTCCTTAACTTCTTTGAACAGCGTTTCTAAAGTAACAAGAACATCGACTTTGGGAATTCCTGTTTTTTCTGAAATCTGATTAATTAGATCGGCTTTTCTCATTTCAATGATTTTAAAGAGAATGATAAGATAAACTTTCCTAAAAATCGATGTTTGCAACAGGTTCTTACAAATTTAATAAATCTTTTATCTTAATTCATTCTGAATAATTTATGATCATCTCTCTCCTGATTTGCCGCTTTAGTATGTTTGTGAAATAGTAATGAAGAACAAGAAGTTTTTTACTGAAACATTGCTTGCCTGGAACGTTTCAAGCAATACCAGAAAGATGCCCTGGAAAGGAGAAACCGATCCGTATAAAATTTGGATCAGCGAAATAATGCTTCAGCAAACACGCGTGGAACAGGGAACGCGGTTTTACCAAAATTTCATTAAGGCATTTCCGGATATAGCGGCTTTGGCAGAAGCCCCGGAGACCCTGGTTTTCAAACATTGGCAGGGACTTGGCTATTATTCACGCTGCCGTAACCTGATCAGTTCCGCCAGGTTTATCTATAAAGAACTTGACGGAAATTTTCCCCGTACTTATAAAACCCTCCTGGCGCTAAAAGGTGTAGGCACGTATACGGCTTCCGCTATTGCATCCTTTGCTTATAATCTTCCTCATGCTGTTGTAGATGGGAATGTACAGCGTGTTTTATCCAGATTTTTTGCGATTGATACGCCGGTGGACAGTACTGCAGGAAAGAATTTATATTTCGAGCTGGCAACAGCTCTTTTGGAAAAGAACAATCCCGGCGTTTACAACCAGGCAATTATGGACTTCGGTGCCACGATTTGTAAACCGGCCGCACCCTTGTGCGAAATCTGCCCAATGAGTGTCCGGTGCCTGGCTTACAGGAGAGGGCTGGTAAATGCGCTGCCTGTAAAGGAGAAAAGTATAATTAAGAGAAAACGTTTCCTTAATTATTTGATCGTTGAGTACAACAATAAGATTTATACAAGGAAACGAACCACGAAAGATATTTGGGCCGGGCTTTACGAGTTCTTATTAATAGAGACCGGGCGAACGATGCCGCTATCCGACCTCGTGAAGTCAGATGAATTTGTAGCAACCTTCAGCGACTCAAAATATGAAATAAGATCTTTCTCCAACATTGTTATCCAGGAGTTAACGCACCAAACAATCGTTGGCAACTTCATCGACATTAAAGTTTTTGCTCCCATTGATCCGGGAAAGGAATTCCAATTGGTTACAAAAAGGGAGTTGAAGCTTTTACCATTCTCAAAATTTATAAGCTCCTATTTGGAAGATTAAAATTATCTTTAAATTTGATATATCGAGATTGATTAATCCTTAGAAAAGACTATTATGAGGGGTGTAAATAAAGTGATTCTCGTTGGTAATCTTGGCAAGGATCCCGAGATACTATACTTCGAGGGCAACATTCCGCAAGCGAAGTTTCCGCTGGCTACAACCGAAACATATAAGGACAAATCTGGAAAATTAGTCTCACAAACCGAATGGCACAACGTTGTTCTTTGGCGCGGACTTGCCGAGCTTTCCCAAAAGTATCTATATAAAAGCAGTCTTGTTTATATTGAAGGAAGAATTAAAACCCGCTTTTGGGAAGATAAAGATCATAACAAGAAAGCGCTCACGGAAATAATCGCCGATAATCTTATTATGCTGGATAAGCGTTCTGACAATGCGCAGCATGGGAATGATCAAATCATTGAGTCTGTTCAGGCCGCTGAAGATTCGTCCGTCGACCAGGGATCCGAAACATTACCATTTTAAATAGTATTTGAGGCAAGACTATGAATTTGCCATACTTAAAATTGTTAACTAAAAATATTTGTCTTGGATTATCATTCGGGAATATTTTCTTCAAAGGAATTGCTCACTTTTATTGCAATTACCCCTGGAACAACAACCGTGCTTTTATTTTCCGTCATCATTTTATTCCTAATCTCTTTTTTAG
The DNA here is from genome assembly GCA_038258515.1 of Chitinophagales bacterium. Classification (GTDB taxonomy): domain Bacteria; phylum Bacteroidota; class Bacteroidia; order Chitinophagales; family Chitinophagaceae; genus Ginsengibacter. Next base: position 6,312 of record JBBSPT010000063.1, read on the forward strand.
TCTCCGGTTCCGAGATTGCTTTTTTTTCACTGACTTTGAAAGACATCAATATGTTGAAAACGAGACAGCAACCGTCTTTCAGGCGTATTGTAACTTTGCTGGAAACTCCTAAGACTCTACTCGCTTCTATGCGGATCACAAACACCTTTGTGAATATTGCCATTATTTTGATCTTGAACAACCTGCTTGACGAGTGGATCACAAATCTTGGACTGCAAGGCTCTCTCGAATTTCCTTTAAAGGTGGTGCTCGTTGCTTTTTTCATTCTTATGTTCGGCGAAGTACTCCCAAAAGTCTGGGCTACTCACCATAAAATTTGGTTTGCCTCCACCGCATCATTTGTGATCGAAATTTTCAACCGGCTTTTCTTTAGTTTCAGCGCAAGGCTCGTCAATCTCAGCGACAATCTCGAGGGGACGTTTAATCCCAAGTCTTCGAGGAGGGATGATATTCAGCTCGATTATGCCATTGATTTGCTTCCGGAGAATGAAGCGTCCAGCGAAGAGAAACAGATATTAAAAGGTATCAGAAAATTTGGCAATACCACAGTGAAGCAGACAATGCGCACCCGGCTGGACGTAAGTGGAGTTGAATTTAATGCTTCGTTTGCCGACGTGAAACGAAGAGTTGAAGAAATGCATTACTCGCGGTTTCCGGTGTATAAGGGTAACCTCGATGAGATTTCAGGTATTCTGCATACCAAAGATCTCTTACCATATCTTCTACAGGCCGACTTCGAATGGCATTCATTAATGCGCCCGGTTTTTTATGTACACGAGAAAAAGCTGATTGAAGATCTCTTGCAGGATTTCCGCGAAAAAAGGATTCATCTTGCCGTGGTAGTTGATGAATTTGGCGGAACCTCCGGGATCATTACGCTGGAAGACGTGATGGAGGAAATTATCGGAGATATACAAGATGAATTTGACGATGAACTGAGCGTAAATAAAAAGCTCGATGATTTCACCTACATTTTTGAAGGAAAAACGATGATCAGCGATGTCTGCAAATTTTTAAAAATTCCTCTTGATACTTTTGACCGGTTGAGGGGCGACAGCGATTCTCTTGCAGGACTTGTGCTCGAAATTGCCAGGGAATTCCCCGCTGAAAACGCGGCGGTTCTTTGCGGAGATTTCACTTTCGTGCCTTTGGCAATAAACAAAAACCGTATCGAGAAAGTAAAAGTTATTTTAAAACAGAAAGAGAAGAAAGGTGCATAAAGAAAGGGATGTTTCAATACCGGAGTTTTTATTTTTACTCTTGTTTCTCAGCCTGCTCTGGAGCTGTAATTCTCCTTATACTTCAAAAAAGGCGGGCTATTATAAAATAGATTTTCCGGAAAAAAAATATGTGAAATTTGATAACCCGGAATTTCCGTATTCGTTTGAGTACCCCGTGTATGCAGCGATTGCGAGGGATAGCGCCTACTTCGACGCGGCTGCTCAAAACCCTTACTGGATCAATATAGTGTTTCCGACTTTCAATGGTAAAATCTTCATCAGCTATAAGGAGATCGGCGGCACGTCGGTGTATAAAGTGAAAACGCCAACCGGTTATAGAGACTCCATCGGCGTCAACTCCCTGCAGAATATGGTGAACGATTCTTATAATCTCACCTATAAAAATGACATTAAAGCTTATTCGATAGAGGACAGTATCATTGACACTCCTAACAATATTTCAGGAATATTTTTCCATGTGTCAGGAAGCGTCGCTACTGCCAATCAGTTTTTCCTGACGGACAGTGTTCATAATTTTTTGAGAGGCGCATTGTATTTTGATGCAACGCCTAACGAAGATTCACTTCGTCCGGTCAATGCGTTTTTAAAAGAAGATATGGTTCGCATGATTAACACACTCAAATGGAAGTAGCGCACTGCGATGAATTTTTAAATTAAAACTGAAAAAGACGTTCCAATCATTAAACTCAGCGTGTCAGTTTATCTTTGCCGCATGATCATCATTAACGATACACTGGTGAGTGACCAGGTAATTGAAGAACAGTTTGTTTGTGATCTCGATAAATGTAAGGGTGGATGCTGTGTGGACGGTGATGCAGGCGCTCCTCTCGAAAAAAATGAGTTAAAAGAACTCACCGATTCGGTTGAGAAAGTTTTGCCTTATCTCTCAAAAGAATCGAGGGCTGAAATTAAAAAGAATGGATTGTATGTATACGACCAGGAATTTGGCTGGGTAACGCCAACGATAGATTCAGGGATGTGTGCATACGGCATTATTGACGAAAAAGGAATTGTAAAATGCGGAATTGAAAAAGCTTATAATGAAGGGAAGATTGCTTTTCGGAAACCTATAAGTTGCCATTTGTTTCCTATAAAAATCAAAGTAAACAAGTCCCGCGGCACCGATATGGTAAACTATGAACCTCGCAAGAACCTGTGCAGCCCGGCCTGCAAGCTCGGCAGAAAGTTAAAGGTGCCGGTTTATGTATTTTTAAAAGATGCGCTAATAAGAAAATACGGCGAAGAATTTTATGAGTCTTTGGCTGCTACTGCTCGCCACCAACTTTCTAAATGATCCACAACCAAATATTTTTATGATGAGATTTTTCGCGGTTGCCTTGTTACTCTTTTGTATTCAGTCCTGCTCCAGGAATAAGGCGAAGATTGATGACAGCTTACAGAAATTTTTTGATTCCGCGAATGTCACCGGCACGTTTTCCCTTTTCAACAACACCTCGTCTGACATCACCCTTTACAACATGAAGCTCGATACGCAAAGATTTCTTCCTGCTTCAACATTTAAAATAGTGAACACTTTAATTGGCTTGCAAACGGGTAAAATTACTGATGAGAATATGGTGATTAAATGGGACAGTGTAAAAAATTCTGTCGATGAATGGAATAAAGACCTTACGATGAAAGAGGCTTTCCAGGTTTCTTCTGTTCCATATTTCCAGGAAGTCGCCAGGAGAATAGGACGTGACACAATGCAGCAATGGATCGATACGATTGGCTATGGCAATAAAAATTTAAGCGGGCCCATTGATTCATTTTGGTTAAACAACAGCCTGAAGATATCACCTGACGAACAACTCGGCCTTGTCAACAGGTTGTATTTTGACAAACTTCCTTTCAATAAAAGAGCTCAGCAAATTGTGAGGAATGTCATGTTGCAGGAGGACAATACTTTGTACAAACTAAGCTACAAAACAGGGCTTGGTTATGATGAAAGCGGAAAGCCAATCGGGTGGGTTGTTGGGTGGATAGAAGAAAACCGACACGTATATTTCTTCGTAACATTTGTGACTTCCGGCGACAAAAATGCTGACTTAAAATCTGCAAGAATGAAGGTGACCAAAGACATTTTAAATCACCTTGGCTTTTTCAAAGGGGAGAAGTAAGATTTGTATCTAAAGTATTTGCAATGAACTAAAATACGTGACAACGCTGTATAATCCCGGGAAGTTTTTTTATAACAAGCGATATTTAACAGGTTCGCCGCGCTTTCAATCAGAATGATCAATAATTTGCGGCATCCAATGCTCCATTTTCAATTCATAGAATATTTAATTACTCTTTCCGCAATCCCGGTCATAATTGTCCTTTACTACCTAATTGTACGTTGGAAAAAAGGCGCTACCAAACGTCTCGGGGATCCTTCGTTGGTGCAGCAGCTAATGATAAATTATTCATCAAAAAAGTTTTTGGTAAAATTTGTCCTGTTTGCGACAGCTTTTGTTCTATGTGGTGTAGCATTGGCCGGGCTGGTGATTCCTGATGGAACACAAAAGGTGAGGCGCAAAGGAATAGACGTGATGTTTGCACTCGATGTAAGCAAGAGCATGCTGGCGCAGGATGTAAAACCAAACCGGCTTGAACGTGCCAAACAGGTCATTTCAAATATTATCAACAGTTCGCCCGATGACCGGATCGGAATAGTTGTCTTTGCAGGCCGTGCA
>JBBSPT010000064.1:0-10188 GCA_038258515.1 Chitinophagales bacterium
TAGAGATAGGTAACCATCCGTTCGAAAATATGATTAAGCGGTAGAAAGCTCAGGGCCTTCATGTTTTCGCCCGGTGGAAAATAAGGAGTGCTGTCTATTACATTACTAAGGATATTCTGATGCGAAAGCATTACGCCTTTTGGTTTCCCGGTGGTGCCGGAAGTGTAGATAATCGTGGCCAGGTCTTCATATTTTATCCTGGCGGATATGTTTTGTACCTCCCGGATAAGTTCGTCACTGGACGATGATAAAATTTCTCTCCAATGTTTTACCCCGCTCACTTTATCGAATGAATATATTTCTTTGAGCTCCGGCAGATTTCCTTTTATCCCATTTACTTTGTCAAATAGATTTTGGTCGTTTACAACAATCATCTTTACTGCGGAATCGCGCAGAATAAATTCAAGTTCATTTTCCGCAATAGTTGGGTAAACAGGTATTAGTACAGCGCCGATTTTCTGTACCGCAAGATCAAGCATCACCCACTCAGGTCGATTTTTTGCAATCACTGCAACTTTGTTTCTTCCCTCAGGTGTATTATCCCGGTTGCTTATGCCGAGTTTTAATAAACCAGCGCTCAAATTGTTTACAATCTCCGAAACTTCTTTGGTTGTATATTTTGTCCATTCACCATTCTCTTTCCCGGCGAGGAGAACATCGTCACCGGAATTTTCCAAATGCAATTCAATACAGTCGAACAATCGTCTCGGTGTCGTCATATACGTTTTATTTACTCTTCTTTTGTTGAATTCAACATTCCACAGATATCAGCATTGATTTCACAACAGTAATATCGGAAAATGATTTGAAAAGATTTCGATAAAAATAAAGGCCGCTGAAACTTTCTGCGCAGTCGGAAAATCGTCAGTGATAATATTGTCCGTCCGGCATTTTGAAAATTCTGCTATGCTGAAATTTATCAAATGCAGTGTATTCTTCGTTGTGAGAACTGATCCAGTTTTGATAGGCAGATAAATTTTGGGCTGCTCCGAATATCCACTGGTTATAGGCGGAAAACAGACCTTCCGTCAGCAAATTTTCCTGGAGTTCAAAGAGACGAAACGGAAATTTTTTTGCGTAATCCCTGTTCCAGTCCAGAATAAAACGGGTCCGGATCATGGTGAGCGTTTCTGCGCTGAGCCCACGGATGGCCACACTGTTTTGTTTATTCATGGTGGTTAAGAATGCCACTTCAAAGCTACTTTTGTCTTTTGAATTCGTCAGGAGGTTCGGGTCTGCAAACAACTTCTTATAGCCATCGACTAAAAGATTTTTTATCTCTGCCGTACGGGAAGTGAATGATTCAATATTTATAAAAATTTCCCCATAGAGAACACACCATGACTTGTCGGTGGTGAGATAATAAAATTTTGCTGCATTATAATAATTCCCTGCAAAGGAGGGATCTTTTTCAATTCCTTTTTCCCAAATCTTAATGGCGTTCCCATCACGCGTAGACCAGAGAAGACTTCCATAATCGCTATAAAGGCCGCCACTTTCGGGGTAGTCCTTTAGCGCTTTCTTATATAATTTATCCGCGTCTTTTGTTTGATTCAATGCCTTATAAATAATGCCAGCAATTTGGTAGGCCTGATCATCAGCCTTGTTATTATCAAGCAGCGGTTTAATGACATCCAGGGCTTTCTGATTTTGTTTTTGGAGGTAATAATCAAACGCCAAATCCTTTGTAATTCCGATATGATCCGGATATTGCTGCAAGGCCCGCACGAGAATGAGTGAAGCGTTTGCATAATCTCCCTGCTTCATGAAAGTCTTTGCATTTTCATGGAGTGTTTCTGCATCATCCTGTTGAGAAAATGCGGTCATAGAAACAACAGACCAAAATATTGCAAAAAAGCATTTTTTCATTCGATAAAGATAAAGCATCCCCGAAGATAGGATTTAGCAGGAGCGTTAAAAACTTATGGTGTTTCAGGCGCTAAAAGATGGGTCAACAGACCGTCTCTTAATTTCGGTTCAAACCACGTGCTCTTTGGCGGCATTACATTTCCGCTATCAGCAATATCAAAAAGTTGTTCGATGGCGACCGGGTAAATAGTAAAGGCGACTGCCATTTCTTTATCGTCAACTCTTTTCTCCAATTCTTCCAGATCCCTTATCCCTCCTACAAAATCAATGCGGGTATCGGTTCGCTGGTCTTTGATTCCCAGCACAGGTTCCAATAAATTGTTTTGGAGAATTGAAATATCCAACACCCCAACAGGATCGGTTGAAAATGTGCCATCAAGCGCAGTCAGTTTGTACCATTTACCATCCAGATACATTCCAATATTATGTGACTCCTTCGGCGAATAGGCTTTGGAAACTTTTTCTATTGAAAAATTGCGATTTAATTTTTCCAGGAATTCTTCATTATTCAATCCGTTCAGGTCCTTTACTACGCGATTGTATGACAAAATTTTCAACTCGTTGGCAGGAAACAAAGTCGTCAGGAAAAATCCAGCCTCTTCATAGTCTGCCAACTGGTATTTCACCTTGGCCGCTGAGGCTGCTCTGTGGTGGCCGTCCGCTATGTATGTGCATGGCACTTCAGCCTTGAACAAGCCACTAATTCGGTCAATCACTTTTTCATCACTTATCACCCAAACGGTATGTTGTATGCTGTCTGTTGCAACAAAATCATAAACCGGATTCTTAGTTGCTTTCCATTTTTCAATGATTTCGTTGATGGCGTTTACCCCACGATAGGCCAGGAAAACATTTCCCGTCTGCGCACCGGTGGCAATCATATGATCGATGCGGTCCTGTTCTTTTTCCGGTCTTGTATATTCATGTTTTTTGATCAGGTCGTTTTCATAATCATATACTGAGCTGCAGCAAACAAGGCCGGTTTGGCTATTTCCATCCATCACAAGAGTGTAGATGTAATAGCAAGGTTTGCTCTCAGAAAAAAGTACGGGACGGCTGATAAATGCATCAAGATTTTGTTTCGCTTTTTGATATACTTCTTTGCTATGGATATCAATATTTGCAGGAAGATCGATTTCACTTTTGGTGATATGAAGAAATGAAAACGGATTTCCCTGTGCTTCAACTTTTGCTTCTTTGCTGCTAAGAACATCGTAGGGACGGGATGCCACCTGGTTGGCAAATTGGGCCTCGGGTCTCAGGGCCTTGAAGGGTCTTATCGTGATCATCAGATAGTAAAATAGTTTTTATTGGGGGTTAAATATTTTTCTCGAATTCCTGCATTACATCTCTTAAATGTTGCACACTGCCTATGGATAATGCATTGTACATCGAAGCTCTGAAGCCGCCAACGGAACGATGTCCTTTGATGCCGTAAATGTTATGGTCTTTAGTAAAATCCAGGAACTGCTTTTCGAGGTTCGGATCATCCATCACAAAACAAGCATTCATTTTACTCCTGTCTTCTTTTGCAGCCGTGGGTTTGAACAGTGCACTTTCATCAATTGCTTTGTACAAAAGTCCGGCTTTTTCATTATTTAATTTTTCAATACCATCGATACCGCCCTGCTCCTTCAGCCATTGCAACGTAAGCATGCAAACATACACTGCGAAGACAGGAGGCGTGTTCATCATACTCTTGTCTTTTATGTGGTTACGATAGTCCATTATCGTTGGGATCGGCCGTTTTATTTTACCTAAAATTTTTTTATCAACTATTACCAGGTTTGTTCCTGCAGGTCCCAGGTTTTTTTGAGCGCTGGCATAGATCAAACCGAATGAATTAAAATCCAGGCGCCGGCTGAAAATGTCACTGCACATGTCTGCTACGATTGGGATGCTTACCTTAGGAATCGTCTGCCACTGCGTACCGTAGATCGTGTTATTAGTGGTCATGTGGAAGTAATTTGCGTCGTTGGGGACGGCAAAATCCTTAGGAATAAAATTATAATTCGCTTCTTTGGAACTGCAAACAATATCTACATTTCCAAACAGCTTCGCTTCTTTAATTGCTTTCGTTCCCCACACACCGGTGTCAGAATAAGCTGCCGTTTCTTTATCTCCCAGGAGATTCATCGGTACTTGCATGAACTGTGTGGAGGAACCTCCATGAAGAAATAATACTTCATGATCTTCATCAAGATCCATTAATTCTCTTACAAGCGACCTTGCCTTCTCCATGATCGTTTCAAAGGCAGGCGTGCGATGTCCTATCTCCAGGATAGATAGTCCTGAATTATTAAATTCTAAAATTGCCCTTGCAGCTTCTTCGTTAACAGATTTGGGAAGCACAGAGGGGCCTGCGTTAAAATTGTGCATCTTGTGACTGTTCTCAACCAATTCCAATACAGGGGAGTTTTGTGGAACCATCCTTTTATTTTTAGTCCGCAAAAGTAATACTTCTCGGGGATGAGTAGCCACGGGCCCCGCAGACACGAACAAGCTGATTTTTTATGTTTGCAAAAACTTTAAAATCAAAAAAAGCAAGTCCGCAATTTTAAAACCAGTCTTTTTCCAGTGATGTTATTCTTCTATTCTGCCTTTGATTTTTCCTGACTGCCAATTTTCATTCAGTTGTTCAAACTCTTTCAGATCACTTTCTGAAAAAGTTTGTGAAGATAGAGACGAAAGATTGGGCTGCCCTGCATTCACCCATGCTGTGTACCAGAAAGAAGCGACTGCAAAAATTGACTGGCGCATTCTTCGTTCTACCATACCATCAAGAAGCGTATTGAATTAAATGCTGTAGGCCGAAGAATATTGGCGTATGACTTTGTTGTTTCTTTTTTCGAATGAATATTTTTTATCGCCGGGAAATTTCTGCGACAATTGCTTTTCGAGAACTAAAACAGAATCCGAAGCTTTGCCACTTTCCAAGACGCGATCCCAAATGAAGGCTCCCGGATTTTTTATATATTGAGCCTTCCCTATAAAAAAATCAAACTGCTTTTCTGCAAGCAACTCAGGGATCCTGCTTTCCCAAAAACCATGAATGCCACGCTGATTAGTGAGCTGCCCATTGTGATTGCTGCTCGCATGTAGGGGAACATGAGCATCCGCGATGTAGTGTCCAATCTCTGCACTGTTTTTCATGATTGATGAAAAGTTTTTTTCTTTAAACGCTTTGGTCAACCTCCCAAGCATAGTTTGCACATACCAGGGCACGATTCCATTTTCCATCAACGTGTCTTCAGAAAATTTTGCGACAGCCGCGTTCCAGTTATGCGGAACATCGGAATAGGGATAGCTGCCATAGTGGTCTATGTCGATGTAGTGCCTTGGGCCTTCTGCGGCAACCGCATATCGTCTTTTGTCCGGGTCAACTGCATGCTCTGTAATGAACTCTATATTTGGTTTATACAGAACGAGCATTTCGGGCGGTAGCAAAAAGACTGCATAATAGTTGATCTTCCTGTGCCCATAGAATCCCCAGCAAAATGCCTTCGTCGCGAAGCAAAAAAGAAAAAAAATTAATAGAATTTTTTTCAAGAAGAATGATTGAATTTATGCAGTAACAGTCTCAGCAATTAGCTCGTCCTGCAGATCAGTAGTGGTTTGAGTAACTCCTCCGCTTACCGCAAACTTCATGGTCTGCGCGGCGCTTATGTGCGTTATCTGCTTAATTCTCTCTTTTGGCACTATGTAAACATTTCCTGCTACGGAGTAGGCCATCGGTAAATAAACGGCCACATAATTTACCATTCCAAAATTGCTCATATCTTCCTGGGTGATAAACCCTACGCGCCAAACATCCCTATCGTCCACATTTGCCAAAACGTTGTGTGTAAACTTTTTCTTATCCCCTGCAAATGCTTCAAAGAAATCCCTGAGAAAGGAATAAAACAATTTAATGCCCGGCGTTTTTTCAAGGAACCTGTTCAGGAGAGAAAGCAACCTGCCCATAACAAAAAACGAGCTTAGATAACCGGTGAGCACTATAAAAAGAACGATAATTATAAATCCAATTCCGGGAATATTAATCACGGGTCTTAAAATATTATCGATGCTTGCGAACACCAAATAAATAAAATACACGGTAATGGAAACCGGGCCAAGAATGAGCAGCCCCTGTAAGAAATATTGGATGACCCTTTGATATCCTGCGGATGATTTCATGTGCTAAAAAATTATGAAGTGAAGGTAAGATATGTGCCGCTCATCATGAAAAGCAGGCATCTCATAAAAAATATTAAGTGGAAACTTTGGTCACATCAAAAGTTTCCATAGTTTTGCCGCCCGATGGAAATCAGAGATAGGATAAAACAAAAAGCAGACGGACTATTCCGGAGATATGGCATAAAGTCGGTAACGATGGATGAAATAGCCTCACAACTTGGTGTGTCTAAAAAAACAATATACCATTCGTTCTCCGATAAAAATGAATTGGTAGATGCAGTGATCGGCGACATGCTCAGCTATAACAGAACATGTTGTACACAGGATAGAGCAAAAGCCCAGAATGCGGTTGAAGAAGTGTTTCTCGCTTTGGATATGATGCATGCGATGTTTGAGAACATGAACCCTTCAATCCTGTTTGATATAGAAAGAAATTATCCCCGTACCTATGAAAAATTTAAAAAACACAAATACGATTTTCTTTTCAAAGTAGTGAAGGAAAATGTGGAAAGAGGTCAAAGAGAAGGATTGTTTCGGCCTGAGATCGATCCCGATATTGTAGCTGCGGTAAGGCTGGAAATTATTATGATGCCATTTAATGAAAATCTTTTTCCCAAACATAAATACAGCCTTGCTGAATTGGAGCAGCAACTGACAGAATGCTTTTTATTTGGACTCGCGACGCAGAAAGGTTACAAGCTCATTACCAAATATCAAAAAGACTGGATTAACCAGAGGAATAAAAATGTAGTATGATGAAAACGACAAAATTCACTGTTCTTCTTTTCAGTGTAATGCTGACAAGTACCGGTTTGACTTCCATAGCCCAAACTGACAGTGCCTCAGCAATTCACAATTTCACCGCCGAGCAAGCTGTAAACTTTGCGCTGCAAAATGCGACGCAGGTGAAAAACGCATTGATCGATATCAAGCTACAGGAAGAGCAAAACAAAGAAATTACTGCATCTGCGTTTCCGCAAATAACCGGGAGTGGCAGTGTGAACTACAATCCTAATGTTGCAGTTCAAACATTTCCAAACTTCATCGCCGCAAGTACTTATGCTGTGCTCGTGCAGGAGAATGTAAAAAAGGGAAATGGCGACCCTATTGTTTCTCCCGGTGATTTTGGAATTATAGAAGCGCAATTTGGTTCTAAGTACAATGCAAACGCGGGCATAGATATCAACCAGATTCTCTTTGATGGGCAGGTATTTGTTGGCTTACTGGCCAGGAAGGCTGCTATAAGAAACGCGGAGCTTACTGCCGATGTAACCAAAGAGCAGATCAAAGCAAACGTGTACAAGATCTATTACCAACTGGCTGTTGGAAATAGACAAATAGGAACACTTGACGCCAACATTTCTAATTATGAAAAGTTGCTGCATGACACGAAAATTATTTATGAAAACGGGTTTGCAGAAAAGCTGGATGTAGATAAGGTACAGGTGCAATTGAGCAACCTGCAAACACAAAAATTAAAGACTCAAAATCAACTTGATGCCGGCTTGGCGGGACTAAAGTTCCTGATGAACATGCCTCAGAAAGACGTTCTCATTTTATCGGACACATTATCCGATGAAGATGTTAAACAGAATATTCTTGATGAAGATTATGGTTACACTGATCGCAAAGAATACCAGTTATTGGGGAACACTATAAAGCTGAATGAATACAATGTGAAGAGATACCAGTTGAGCAAACTTCCGACGTTGACTCTTGCCGGAAATTATAGTAAGAGTGCTCAACGCCAGGAATTCGATATTTTCAAAGGACCCTATTTCACTTCTTCTTTTGTGGCGCTGAGATTAAATGTTCCCATTTTTGACGGCGGTGCGAAGAACGCAAGAATCGCGACTGCAAGGCTCAACCTGATGAAAATTCAAAACAACCTTGACCAGTTAAAAGCATCAATTGACAATGACATTTCGCAGTCAAGGATAAATATGAAATCTGCAATCTATACGCTGGACAACCAAAAGAAAAATATTGAATTGGCTCAACAGGTGTACAATACAACGAAGCTGAAATATGAACAGGGGTTGGGAAGCAACCAGGAAATTTCTAATGCACAAGCCGACCTGGTAGCTGCGCAGAACAACTACTATGGTTCATTGTATGATGCCATAAACGCAAAAATTGATTTCTTAAACGCCGCTGGAAAACTTTAATTAAAAGACAATTATTTAATATTAATACAATGAAAAAAATAACAAGACTGGCCCTAATCACCGCATTTTTAGGATTGGCCGCTTCATGTGGAAATACGGGTAAGAAGGAGAGAGAAGGAGTGCTGAACGACAAAAAAGCTCAATTGGAAAAACTCAAGACTCAGAAGAGTGATGTGGATGATAAGATTGATAAGCTTGAAAAAGAAATAGCTGAGCTGGACACATCTGCCGCAATAAACGAGACTCCCAAACTTGTGTCTTTGACGAAGCTGGAATCCCAAGACTTCAAGCACTATCTCGTTCTCCAGGGAAAGGTGGATGCAAAAAATATTTCTTATATCACACCGAGCAACCAGGGTGGTCAGATAAAGGCCATTTATGTAAAGGAAGGTGATCAAGTTCGCAAAGGTTCGCTTGTTTTAAAGCTTGATAATTCAGTTGCTGAACAGAACGTTGCAGCAGTGCGCCAGCAGGAAGGAAGTATTGTTGCCCAATTGGATCTTGCAAGATCAATTTATGACCGACAGAAAAACCTTTGGGATCAGCACATTGGTACAGAAGTGCAATTGCTACAGGCGAAGACCAACGTTGAGTCACTTGAAAACCAGCTCAAGACGATTCGTGCGAATGTGAACGCCGCAAAAACAGTTGCCAACCAGGGGAATGTTTATAGCAACGTCAACGGTGTGGTGGATGAGGTGACTGCCCGTGTCGGTGAAACCTTTACCGGAAATCCTTTACAAGGCGGTTATATAAAAATTGTAAATAAATCAGATCTTAAGATCACGGTAAATGTTCCTGAAAATTATGCTGGTAAGGTTTCGAAAGGAACTCCCGTGGAAATTGAAATACCTGACGTTAGCAAATCCTTCAGCAGTTCAATTTCTTTTGTGAGCCAGGCGATCGGAATAAATTCGAGAGGACTTACTGCCGAGGCTAAAGTGCCGTCGGGTCTTGCTTTGCATCCTAACCAGGTGGCAGTCGTGAAGATAATGGATTATGCTTCAACGAATACAATTGTAGTAGACGTAAACACTCTTCAAAATGATGAAGAAGGAAAGTTTGTATTAGTTGCTGCGAAAGAAGGAGACAAGTTTGTTGCCCGCAAGAGACGGGTAGTTATAGGTCAATTAAATGGTGACCAGATCGAAATAAAACAGGGTTTGAAACCCGGCGATGAATTGATCACTGAAGGTTACCAGGTATTGTTCGACGGTCAATTGATAACGACTTCCGCAGCTTAACTGCCTTTTAGAATACTTAAAGATTAATTGAAATTTTTATGAGCATCAGGGAAAATTTAAAGGAAAGATATAAGGAATTTGGACCCACATCCTGGGCAATCAAAAATAAGACTTCAATGTACCTGATGATCATTTTCGTATCGATCATCGGTATTTATGAATTTGCCACATTACCAAAAGAGCAGTTTCCCGATGTTGTGATTCCAACGATTTACGTGTCTACGATTTACGTTGGAAACTCACCGCGTGATATTGAAAACCTGGTAACGAGACCAATAGAAAAGGAACTCAATGGCATCACCGGTGCAAAGATCAATAAGATTACCAGTACATCCCTCCAGGATTATTCAGCCATAATAGTGGAATTTGAAACGGATGTTTCCAAAGAGGTCGCGCTACAGAAAACCAAGGATGCCGTTGACAAAGCCAAAATTGATCTCCCAACAGATCTCACCGAAGAACCGAATGTCCAGGAAATAAACTTCAGCGAATTTCCTATCATGTTTGTGAATCTCAGTGGCAGCTATGATATGATGCAACTGAAGAAATTTGCTGATGATGCGAAAGACGAACTGGAAGATTTAGCACAGATCACCCGGGTTGATATTGTAGGTGCACCTGAAAGGGAATTCCAGATCAATGTTGACAATTACAAAATGCAAAGCGCCAACGTGACTTTTGATGACATTGCAGGGGCAGTTGCACGGGAAAATGTCGATATCTCCGGCGGA
>JBBSPT010000065.1:0-10101 GCA_038258515.1 Chitinophagales bacterium
CCTGCTGAATTTATCCTGGCTTCGTCGATGCCGTTGTCAACGAGATATTTTTTCACGGCCGCCGCCCTGCTTTCCGATAACTTCTGATTCAGTTCATCGCTTCCGGTATTATCCGTATGTCCATCCACCTGGATAGAATAAGAAGGGTTTTCTTTCATTACCTCGACAACATCTTTCAACGACGGGAACGATTTACTCAACAGCCTCGCGCTCCCGGTTGCAAAGAAAATATTCTGAGCGGCCTTGTTCACTTTTTCAACAACAACCACATCAATTACCGGACAGCCATAATTAGAAGCGGGGCCTTTTTCGTTGGGGCATTTATCGTCTTCATCATTTACACCGTCTTCATCTTTATCCGGTATCGGGCAGCCCTGGTATCTAACAACACCAGGAGTATTCGGACACTTATCTTCCTCATCATTTATTCCGTCCCTGTCGGTATCAGGAATAGGACAGCCCTGGTATTTTGCCAGCCCGGCTATTGTGGGACATTTATCATCTTTATCAGGAATGCCGTCCCCATCTCTGTCCGGACAGCCGTCGAATTTTGCCAGGCCTTTTTCATCAGGGCATGCATCAAGACTATCTGCAATTCCGTCCCCATCCCGGTCGGTGACAACAGGAATTGGTATTACTTCGACGAGCTTCGGGGCTTCGACTTTTTCCTTAAGATTGGCAACAACTCCGATGCTGTGTGTGAAATGATAACTGGAATTTTCGGTAACCGGTATCCGGTATTGAGAATTGAGAAGAATGAACGCTTCTCGTGCAAAATTTACCTGCAAGCCAAAGCCTACCGGGGCAAAGGCGGCAAAATATTTTTTGTATTTGCTGGCGCCGACACCAATGTCAAAATAGGGAGTTAGCCAATAGCGATCGCTAAGCAACTTGAGATTCAGACTGGACGTGGCCTCCAGCAATAAAGTATTATTGTTAAACGATGGCTGATTTTTTAACGGGTAGTCCAGGAAGGACGCTCCGAGGGACGAAGCAAAATCAACGTGCCTGCTCAGGCCCGAGAGATAATTTAGAGCCATCCCCGGACGAAATCTTTGAAAATTGAATAGATTTCTATCTTTCAGCACACTGACTAATCCATTCGACCTGATGTCAGAAGCAGTCTGAAAATCATTTAAAATAAAACTAACTCCGAGAGCTTTTGTCTTTGTGTAATTTTGAGTTTGAGCATAGGACAGCACAAAAAAAGCGAGGCTCAATCCAAGTAAAAATATTTTTCTCATAACTACTCATTTTGCTTGAAACAAATGTAGAGTCTTACTTTGAAAGCATAAAATTAATTAATCCGCAATCGACCAGGTGAATCAATTTCTGCAGAAAATTGAGGAGGAATTTCAATAAGATCATCTCGGCGGATGGTAATCTTTCAACACCTCAACCTTCACTCTTGTCAGCCCTCTTGAAATATAGCCCAGCTTTTTTGCAGCTACAAATGACAGATCCACCAGTCTTTTATTTTTGCGATGCAGTCTGTCGGTGATTCTTACGATAACAGATTTCTTGTTTCTCAGGTTCGTCACCCTTATCCAGGATTTGAGAGGAAGGACGTTGCAGGCAGCCGTGTATCTATTCGGATTATAGACACTGCCTGTTGCAGTTTTTCTACCGCTGAATTTTTTTGCATAATAGCTCGCAACTCCGTACCGGAACTTTGATTGTTTGCCCGGTTTCGATTGGACAGATTTGACTTTCTCCTGTGCTATTGCATTCCCAAACCATATTCCTCCACATAGAAGTATAAGCAATAAATTTTTCATAACTCTCTGCTATCAAAATATTTTTCAATATACATCTTGTCATCATCGTAGATGTCGTCGTAAAAGACAACCTTATCCTTCTTTCCCTCGCAGGTAAAGTATTCGATAAAGAGCGGCATTCTGTTTTTCACTATTATTTGCTTGCGGCTCTTATTGGTAATCCATGTTTTAATTGAGTCTGCATTGTAAGGAATTTTCTTGCCGGGATCGTACGCGGCGCTGTCATTCTGCGCTATATAGTAAGCAAGCTCACGCCATTTTTGAACACGCACACATCCATGGCTCAATGCTCTGTTGGCATTACTGAAAAGATATCGCTGGTTGGTATCGTGTAAATACACACTATACGCATTGCTGAAATTGAATTTAAATATTCCCAACGCATTGTCGTCGCCACTTCCCTGCTGCACCTTCCACGGTATCTCTGTTTTATATTTTTCCCATTTGACGGTGTAAGGATTTACAGAATCGCCACGATAATTCACCAGGCTGAAGCCCTTCTTCGCCAGGTATCCGGGATCTTTTTTCAAACCCGGCAACACATCGTTTTTAATAATGCTCGCCGGAAGTGTCCAAACAGGATAAGTCACCATATCGCTGATCCTTGAAGTTAACAAAGGAGTCGGTGTCGTTGGTTTACCTACAATTACTCTTGAGGTTAGAACAACCGCATCACTATCCACCACTTTCAAATAAAAAGCCGGAAGGTTTACCCAAACATATTTTTCCGGGAGAGCCGGAATCGCTTTATAGCGGTCGAGCGTAACAGCAATTCGTTTGAATTTTTGAATATCAGTAGAGTTAAGAAGCGAAATGAGTTTTGCCGAAATTTTTCCGTCAGCTTTTATTTTTCTTTGTTTCTGGTACTCTTTTATTTGCTCACTCAATACAACAGAATCAGAACCGACTGAATCTTTTGGCATAAAACCAGATTCCGACAGCCGTTCTTTTAAAGATTTGACAAGTTTAAACGAATCTTTCTGAGGATAATAAACGTAAACATAATGGGTGTTGTCCATCGAGTCTACAAATTGCTTAAGCGCAACTTTCAAATCGCGATAACCGGAATTGTCCGGCTCAGCAGATTGGAAAATTCCTTTGACAGAAAGCGCTTTTTGAGCATCCTTCAATTTCGTCACAAAAAATGAATCAATAAATCCTTCTTTGTTGATAATAGAACTACTATCCGGCAGAAGCCTTCCTTCTGCTAAATCTTTAAGAATTCTCATAAAGGCATCACTCAGAAAAAGTTCTCCCTTCGTCCAAAAAATTGCGTCTTTCCTGGTGAGCGTATCGCTAAAGTATTTATGCTGCAAATTTTTCAACGCGTCAAAATGATAATCCTTCGGATAGAGCCCTGAATATTCAGCGCTGTTGATGAAGGAAATCAGAGATACCGCAAGAGGCTGCCAGCGTTCATTCTCACTCCAGATATTGTGATAACTATTTTTTTGATAAAATGCATCGACGACATGTGGAAAGAATAAGACTGCCGAATCATTTATTTTGCCCTTGTTGCCCTTTGCAAATTCCAGTGCCAGCCTGATGTTATCAGAGATCTGTTCATCCATCTCCTCAGGCTTTTTTACCATTGACTGATCTGGCAGCGGCGAGCCGTTGCGACAATTAATCGCGGTAGTTACTGCAAGAAGAATAAAAAAAATGTAAGTAAATCCTGGTTTTCTCATTGTGGTATTATCTCCATGGTTAAGTTATCTGCTGACTACCCAATATAAATTTTAAATTAAATTTCTACTTGTTCGAATATAGCTGACCAGAATAAGATTTTTCAAATTATAAGAAGATACCAGTTTGATCAAACTCTTGAATAATACCTTTTCAACAATGGCCCCCGTATCACTGGGAAAGTCAGGAATATCACCCAAATTAAAACGAGTGGTGAATATAGTAAATTGTCTTTGAGAACACTTTGTGTTAACATTATTGTATGCCAATAGGCACGTTCTTTGATTGAACTTTTATATCAAAGAAACCTCCCGCATCTTGATGAATGCACCTTTGATGCTCCTGGATTTCTTTCTACTTCCTATCACTCTTTAATTTTTTATCATGGCAAAATTAGTAAGCGATTTCTTAATTGAAAGACTTTTGGAATGGAATATAACCCGCATTTTCGGATTTCCCGGGGATGGCATCAATGGGCTCCTGGGTGCATTAAACAGGGCGAAAGATAAAATGGATTTTGTGCAGGTGAGGCACGAAGAGAACGCGGCTTTCATGGCTTGCGCTCATGCAAAATTTACAGGTGAAGTTGGCGTTTGCATGGCCACATCCGGACCGGGAGCTATTCATCTTTTAAATGGATTGTACGATGCAAAGATGGATCACCAGCCTGTTGTGGCAATAGTAGGCCAGCAGGCACGTGCGGCGCTCGGCGGCAGCTACCAGCAGGAAGTTGACCTGGATTCTTTATACAAAGATGTTGCCCGTGAATATGTTCATACGGCCATGGTTCCTTCGCAGATAAGGCATTTGGTGGATCGCGCTGTGCGGATTGCGAAATCCACCCGCTCGGTTACCTGCATCATAATTCCAAACGATTTGCAGGAAGTTGAATATGAAGAACCCGAAAGAGCGCATGGCACTGTTCATTCGGGGCTCAATTATAGTGTGCCGGAAATCGTTCCCGCCCATCACGATTTGCAACGAGCGGCTGATATCCTGAACAGTGGAGAAAAAGTTTCCATGCTGATCGGTGCAGGCGCTTTTGGAGCGGAAGAGGAAGTGATGCAGGTGGCAGAACTGTTGGGCGCCGGCGTTGCAAAAGCTCTTTTGGGTAAAGCTGTTTTGCCAGACGATCTTCCATATGTTACCGGATCGATTGGGCTTCTTGGTACAAAGCCAAGCTGGGACATGATGATGGACTGTGATACATTGCTGATGATTGGCTCTAGTTTTCCTTACTCAGAATTTTTGCCAAAAGAAGGAGACGCCAAAGGAGTACAGATAGATATAGATGGAAAAATGTTAGGCATCCGTTTTCCAATGGATGTAAACCTGCAAGGCGACAGTAAAGAAACGCTGCGGGCACTGATTCCCCTACTGAAGAGAAAAGAAGACAGGAGCTGGCGCAACACGATTGAAGACAACATGAAAGAATGGTGGCAAGTGCTGGAAGCCAGAGCAATGAAAAGCGCAGATCCCATCAACCCGCAAAGAATATTTTTCGAATTGTCCAAATATCTACCTGACAATTGCATCATCACTTCTGACTCGGGATCTGCAGCAAACTGGTATGCGAGAGACATAAAAATCCGTAAAGGGATGAAGGCTTCTTTATCCGGTAACCTCGCGACGATGTGCCCCGGCGTGCCTTATGCAATTGCGGCCAAGTTTGCCTTCCAGGACAGAATGCCAATCGCACTGGTGGGTGATGGCGCTATGCAGATGTTAGGCATCAATGGATTGATCACGATTGCAAAATATTGGAAAGAATGGAGTGATCCGCGATTAATGATCCTCGTGTTAAATAATCGTGATCTGAACCAGGTAACATGGGAGCAACGCGTCATGGAAGGAGATCCAAAATTCGAAGCAAGCCAGGAAGTACCCGATTTTCCTTATGCAGAATATGCAAAAATGCTGGGTCTTGCAGGCGTGAAAGTTGATGATGCAGATGAAATTCCTACTGTTATGGAATACGCATTTGCACAAAACAAACCGGTAGTGCTCGAAGCATATACTGATCCTAATGTCGCTCCACTTCCACCACACATCACATTTAAGCAAGCGAAAAATTTTACCGAATCGGTTGTTAGGGATCCAGATATGTGGGGTATTATTAAACAAACATGGAAAGAAGAAGTTGCTACCCTATTTGCATAAATAATGAAAGACGATCGATACACGAGTGAAGAAAACAAAGAGAATTCGATTTTAATAAAGGAGTTGAAAGTTTCGGCTTACAAAATTCCAACCGATGCACCTGAGTCCGATGGAACCATCGAATGGAATAGTACTACAATGGTACTGGTAGAAATAAATGCAGGCGACAAATGCGGTCTTGGTTACACCTATGCCGATATTTCATCTGCATTTTTTATTGAAAAAAATTTGGGGAAAATAGTTGTGGGTAGGAATGTGATGGATGTTCCATGGATTTCAAAGTGCATGGTGGACAGCGTTCGAAACAATGGCAATTGCGGAATTATCGCTATGGCTATATCCGCTGTGGACAATGCATTGTGGGATTTAAAAGCCAAAGTTCTCGATTTGCCTTTGGCACTACTACTTGGAAAAGTGAGGAACGATTGTCCCATTTATGGTAGCGGAGGATTTACTTCCTATTCGATAGACAGGTTGCAGTCGCAGCTATCCGGATGGTGTCAACAGGGAATCAAACAAGTGAAAATGAAAATTGGAAGGCACCCTGCTGAAGGTATGAACCGGGTTGCGAAAGCAAGAGAGGCGATTGGAAATGACTGCGCGTTATTTGTCGATGCTAATGGGGCTTATGATGCAAGGCAAGCTTTAGAAATGGCAATGAAATTTTCTGAGCTTGATGTCTCCTGGTTTGAGGAACCCGTGCCGTCAAGTGATCTGAGGGGATTGAATTTCATTCGGGATCATGCTCCCCATCGAATGAATATTGCGGCTGGTGAGTATGGCTATAACCTCCCCTATTTTGAGCAAATGATGGACGCTGAAAGCGTAGATGTTTTGCAGGCAGATGCAACACGTTGCGGAGGCATTTCCACATTCCTGAAAGCAGGTCATGCTTGTGAAGCACATCAATTGCCCTTTTCTTCCCATTGCGCACCTTCGCTGCACTTACATGCAGCATTGTCATTGCCTGCTTTCTTTACAGCAGAATATTTTTATGATCATGTTCGAATTGAAGAGATGTTATTTGACGGGGTTCCGAAACCCATCGATGGCGCCCTGCATGCGGACCTTAGCCGTCCCGGATTAGGTTTGGAATTTAAACAAAAGGATGCTCAGAAATATAAGTTGTAGACAAATGATTAAATCCTGGGAAGCTTCACGCATTTATTAACTGCGAATTTTCATTAACCAAACAATTGCCTTTGAGAATGAACCTAAAAAAACATTGTTATGGCAAATGATACTGAAACACTTGACCTCCGTTATGAAACCAAATACTCCATAGGCGTTGATAGTAAAAGACTCGAAGCAGAATTAAAATCGAAGATTGAAGGCGAAGTTCGTTTTGATGATGGCAGCCGTGCATTGTATGCCACCGATGGATCAAATTACCGCCAGGCGCCGATTGGTGTCGTCCTGCCGAAAACCGAGCAGGATATTATTGACACAGTCACCGTCTGCAGAAAATACAATGCGCCCCTGCTTTCACGCGGAGGAGGCACGAGCCTTACCGGTGCCTGTTGCAATGTGGCTGTAGTGATGGACATGACGAAGTACTACAACAAAATTCTGAAAATTGACAAAGAGAAAAAAACGGTGACCGTTCAGCCCGGAATTGTTCTCGACGAAATGAGGGGTGCGACTCAAAGAGAGGCTGGCCTTACGTTCGGACCTGATCCTGCAACTCACAGTCACTGTGCTATCGGTGGCATGTTGGGAAATAATTCTTGCGGCGTGCATTCCGTGATGGCGCAGTTCTACGGCTATGGTGCACGCACGAGCGACAACACCGAGTCGCTCACAATTCTTACCTACGACGGAATCAAAATGAAAATAGGGCCGACGAGTGATGAGGAATTGGAACACATTATTCGTGAAGGCGGGAGGAAGGGTGAAATTTATCAGCGGCTGAAAAATTTACGAGATAAATATGGTGATGAGATAAGGAAAAAATTTCCCATTATTCCACGAAGGGTTTCCGGGTATGATCTTCCATCTCTATTACCGGAAAATAATTTTAATGTTGCTCAGGCAGTTGTCGGATCTGAAGGCACCTGTGTCATCATCCTGGAAGCAGAAATGAAACTGATGCCGAACCCGAAAGAAAGATCCCTGCTGGTTTTAGGTTATCCGGATATTTATGCTGCAGGTCATGCATGTCCACAGGTGATGAAACATGAACCGATCGGACTCGAGGGTTTTGATCATTTATTGATCGAGTTCATGAAAAAAAAAGGATTAAATCTGGACGATCTTCCGCTCTTGCCAAAAGGCGGTGGATGGTTGCTTGCAGAGTTTGGGGGCAAGGATAAAACAGAGTCCGATAATAAATGCAAAGCCGTCATGGAGGAATTGAAGAAAGGAGAAAATCCTCCCAACATGTCCCTGTTCGATGATCCTGCGCAGGAACAGGAGCTTTGGCAAATCAGGGAATCTGGTTTGGGAGCCACCGCCTTTGTTCCCGGAGAACCTGACGGAGCTCCCGGTTGGGAAGACTCAGCAGTGCCGCCGGAAAAAGTCGGACACTATCTAAAAGACCTCCGGGCGCTGTTTACAAAATATGGATACCACCCCTCCTTATATGGACATTTCGGACAGGGCTGTATCCACTGCCGGGTTGGATTTGATCTGAAAACTGAAGAAGGGATTGAAAACTATCACAAGTTCACCATCGAGGCTTCTCATCTTGTAGTGAGCTATGGCGGTTCACTATCGGGCGAGCATGGGGATGGACAAACGAGAGGCGATTTACTTGAAATTATGTTTGGTAAAAAAATCATGGAAGCCTTTCATGAATTCAAATCCATCTGGGATCCGCAATGGCTGATGAATCCTGGAAAAATTATTGACACTTATGGGCAATTATCAAATTTCCGTTTGGGAACTTCTTACGATCCTCCTTCCCCAAAAACCCATTTTCATTTTTTGAATGACGACAATAAAGGAAGCTTTTCACGGGCAGTACTTCGTTGTGTTGGCGTGGGAAATTGCCGGCGTCACGAAGGAGGCACCATGTGCCCAAGTTATATGGTAACACGCGAGGAAAAAGACAGCACGAGAGGGCGGGCCCACATGCTTTTTGAAATGTTGCAGGGCGATATTTCCAAAGGAGGATGGAGAGATGAGCAAGTAAAAGAATCTCTTGACCTATGCCTCGCATGCAAAGGTTGTAAAGGTGATTGCCCCGTGAATGTGGACATGGCAACATTGAAATCGGAATTTCTTTCACACTATTATAAAAGAAATTTAAGGCCGCGAAATGCTTATGCTTTTGGATGGATCTACTGGTGGTCGAGGCTTGCCTCACTGATGCCCGGTGTGGTTAACTTTTTTACCCAAACGCCAGGCTTGAGCAACATTGCAAAAGCGATCGCAGGGATTACGCAAAAAAGAACTGTTCCAAAATTTGCGCAGCAAACTTTTAGAAACTGGTTCAGTAACAAGCGCACTAACTATAATGGTAAGCCCAAAGTAATTTTGTGGGTGGATACCTTTAATAATTTCTTCAAACCTGAAACATTGGTAGCAGGTGCAGAAGTATTGGAAGCTGCCGGATACCAGGTGATTATTTCCAAACGTCCTATCTGCTGTGGTCGCCCGCTGTACGATTTCGGAATGCTTGACACCGCAAAAAAAATGTTGCTCCAAATTCTTGAGGTCTTGCGTGATGAAATAAGAAACGGAACTCCCGTTGTTGGCCTGGAACCCAGTTGCGTGGCAGTGTTCAGGGATGAGATGTGCGACATCCTTCCCTTCGACGAAGATGCCAAACGTTTGAAACAACAGACTTATACCCTGGCAGAATTTTTAGAAAAGAATGAAGAAAAATACCATCCGCCACATTTAAAAAGAAAAGCAATTGTGCAGGGCCACTGTCACCAAAAGGCAATCATGAAGATGAAAAGTGAAGAAAAGATTTTCCAGGAAATGGAAATGGATTATGAAGTTTTAGACTCAGGTTGTTGCGGCATGGCCGGGTATTTTGGATATGAGGGTGGAGATAAATATGAAGTGTCAGTGAAATGCGGCGAAAGAGTTTTACTGCCCAGGGTAAGAAATGCCGATACAAAAACGCTTGTCATTGCTGATGGTTTCAGTTGCCGTGAACAAATTGAGCAGCTAACCGGGCGCAAAGGATTGCACACGGCACAGGTCTTACAAATGGCGCTGCATGAAAACGGACAATCACGTGAATCCGCCATGGAGTATCCTGAAAAGAAGTATGTGGATGGAATGAAATTGAATTCTCCTGCTTTGACAATCAAGCGTGGCGTTGCCTTGTTATCTATTGTTGGAATCGTTGCGTTTACTTGTCTTCTTTGCAATAAAAAGAAGAACAGAAAAATGCACGAGATAGCATCATGAAGATACCGTTGTTAATAAGTATAAGTTCTAATTAATACCTCCCCACTATCGGCTACAACAGTTTCTGTACTTAGCCTGTTCACGGAGTCAAATGTGTAGGTATGTTCCAATA
>JBBSPT010000066.1:0-10086 GCA_038258515.1 Chitinophagales bacterium
ATTTTTGTTTTTTGACATCATGCTGCGCTTCTTTTCTCTCCTCTCTTTTTTGCTTTGTTTTTTTTCTTGACAGCAAAAGATAAATTACAGGCAGGCAAATCCATGTAACAAAAAATGAACACACAAGCGTTATGATCATGGTATTGGTAAGCACATTAAAATAAGCGCCAGCAACACCACTCATCAACATAAAAGGGATAAAAATAACGATGGTGGCAATGGACGAACCAACCATGGCGGGGAATAAATATCTTATTGCATTCTGTACAATATTTCTATAGCGATCACCCGGGTTCTCTTCATGCGTTCGATGAATTTGCTCAACAACAACAATGGCATCATCTATAATCAAACCGATGGCCGCAGCTATGGCACCAAGTGTCATTATGTTCAGCGTATAGCCAACGGCATATAATACAATTAAAGTAGCGCCAAGTGTTACAGGAATAGTTATCAATATAGTAGCGCTTGCTTTGAAGGAGCGAAGAAAAATAATCGCTACAATAATTGCCAATGCTAGCCCAATCCATAAACTATCCGTTACACTTTTCACAGAAGTATTTACAAAGTCAGCCTGCACGTAGTAAGGTTTGATTGTTACACCTTTGGGAAGAATTTGCCGGAGCTGAACAATTTTTTCTTTCATCGCACTTGACACATCTACCAGGTTGCTATTGGGTTGTTTTACCACCGCTATCAACAAACCTTCTTTGCCATTTGCATTTACCTTTATATATTCTACTGCTTCCTTTACTTCTATATCAGCGATGTCCTTTAGTTGTGTTACCCGTTTACCTCCGCCACCTATTACAACATTTTTAAGATCTTCCAGCGATTGCACGGACGCATCGGTAATAGTTAAATAGAGATAACGATAGTCAGATAGATAGCCGTTCGATTTTAAAAAGTTTGTCTGGCTAAGTGCAGCATTAACCGTATCCGGCGTAATGCCGAGCGTACTCATCTTTTGCAAATTCAGTTGCACCCAATATTCTTTGGATTTTCCACCAATGATCCTTATTTCCGCGATGCCAGCTACCTGGCTTAAATAAGGCTTTATCGTGTACACCGCGAGTTGCTTCAATTCAATAGGAGAGAGCTCGTGGCTTTCCAATGAATAGCCCATTACCGGTAATATCGAGGGATTCATTTTTTCAACAGTAATGTTCACGTCGGGCGGCAGCAAATTTCTTATTTCCGATATTCTTGCCTCAATCCTTTGTTGGCTAAGATCAACATCGGCATTCCAATCTATAAAGGCGGAAATTTCACAACTGCCCCTGCTGGTAGTACTGCGGATTGTTTGCAGGTCAGGAATTTGTTTTATCGCAATTTCAAGTGGTCGGGTTACAGTAACCATCATCCTGTCAACAGGCTGCAATCCTGCATCTGCAATAATTTTTATCTTAGGAAAAGTAATTTCAGGAAAAAGAGATGTCTGAAGTTTTGTATAAGAAAACACGCCACCGAGTATCAGCATGATTAAAACAACTGTGAGTGGGCTTTTATATGTAGTAAAAAAGCCTCCCTTCCCTCCAGGGGAGAGTTCTGCGGAATCTTCTATGTCATTTGAATTAATCATTTATCGTTGCTTGTTTCTACCTTAATATTTAAACCATCTTCATTTAAGCACAGGCTGCCTTCTTACTCCCCTCCCATAGACGGGCGGAGGGAGGCTGTGTCAGAGGATATTATTACCAAAGCCGTATCTGCCAATCCATAGTTTCCACTTAACAATATTTTATCCTTTGGTGAAAAATCAGGCGATAATATTTCAACTCTGTCACCTGTTTCTATTCCCTTCTTTACGGGAACTTTTACGGCAGTGGTATCATCAATCAGTTTCATAACCCAAAATTCTGAAAGCGTTTCGTCTGACAAGATTGATTTTTTTGGAAGCGTTGCCGCCGTTGCTTTTGAAACTTTTACAATTTTTATTTTTACAACAAGGTTCTGCGGAATAGTGTGTGTTGGATTTATTCTTACAGAAAAAGATTGCGTTTGAGACACTGAATCAATCATAGGCATCGCCGATGAAATGGTTCCTTGCAAACGCTCCTGGTCCGGCAGAATCACTTCGACCTGTTTGCCAATTGATACATAAGGCTTGTCTTCATAAGGAACATTCATTACAAAAACAAAACTGTTGGAGTTGCTTATTACAGCCAACTGATCACCATCCTGCACATAATCTCCCGGCTGATGATCAAGGGCAATGATAAATCCTGATGCATTTGCCGTGATAGAGTTGGTTCCTGAAAATTTAAAATCAGGATTGAGGCGATTAACAGCATCACCTATAGCTTCAGCTTCTTTTGTTTTGAGTACAAATAATTTTTGTCCCCTATTGACAAAATCACCAATGTGTGGATTTACAACTTTTAGATAGCCATTCAAATTCGCCTTTACGATATTCTGCTGCAAGAAAGATGAGGTAGCGTTCAGTTCGATATATTCCTTTATTGGGTCATAATTCATTGTGGTAACGGTTACTGGTGTGCGGGTTTCCGGCACCTCATTCTCTTCTGAATTAATTTCACTTTGGCCGCAGCCAACCATCAGCAGGAAGAAGAAAATGTAAACCATATAATATGCTGCTGTATATTCAATCCTGGCTTTATAGCGATTCATGATTTTATTGATTCAGGTTATTTGTATTCCAGTAATTCAACTGGTTTATGATTTGAAAACGGGAAATAATATTTTGCACTACGAGGCTTCTTGAACTGATATAGTTGTTCAACGCCAGCACATAATCGGTGATTTTTATATCACCTGTTTCCAGCAATTTACCATTCACCGCTATTAAAGTTCTGAGATATTCAAGTTGTTGATTTATCGGTTGAGTCAAACCTTCAAGGGCATTGAGCTGTTGCTGTAGCTGCAAAATTTCCTGGCGGTATTGTGTTGTGAAATATTCTTTTCGGCGCTGGCGTGTTCTTTCTTCAATATTAATTTTTGAAAATTGTAGTTGTTTCTGATGTCCGTCATAAATAGGAATGCTGAGGTTAATGCCAACGCTTGTTCCAAAATTTTTGTATGGTGCGATATCAAAAGTTGATTGATAACCTGCGTCAGCAAACAGGCCCACCTTCGGACGGTACCCGTTGGCTATTAAACCTTTTTCATTGATAAGCCTGAGGCTGTCGATTTTATATTTCATTAGAAATGGCGAGCGGTCAGCCAGGTCATGTCTTAGCGTTTTGAGGTTGGGATCGGCAAGCGGGATTGTAGTCGTATCAACAGTTCCGGCGATATAATTCAAAGTGGCATAATCATTTTTATATTGAACATTTAACTGGCTCCGTGTTAGCTTCTGCTGCTGCAGAGTTACTAAAAATGCCAGGTAATCGGCTTGCCTATAGACATTTTTCTGCGTCAGTATTTTTAATAGTGAATCTTCGTTAGCCAGCAGGTCGATCACTTCATTCGTGAATTCAATTTGCAATTGATCACCATAGGTAAGAATATATTGAGCGACGATCGATTTCTTAATATCCTGTGTGGTGATTTTTGATGACACATTTAATGAATCTCTCTGAAGACCGAGGTTGTTGAATTGGAGACTCAGGTTTCTTTTATTGTAAATCTGTTTGTTCACTGCAACAAGTGCTGCGACCTGTTGTCCATTTGTAATGGCAACATCATATCCATAGCCGCGTATTACCGGAGCGTAATAAGAAGTGCTGTTGCCTGTTACCTGGTAGCGGTTGGCAGCAACAATAAGCTGGCTATCAATTTTGTTTGATAAAAGTAAATTCCGGTATTCTAAAAGTTGTGGATTGTTATTTAAAGAATTGTTGATAAACCAAGACAGGTCCTTTGTTTGTCCCATGCTCCACCCCGGTAGGAACGTCACCAATAACAATAACAGGCGTATTTTTTTCATCATTCTTATAAAACAAAAGCCGTCCCGTTACCCGGGACAGCCAATATCTGGAATAAATTTTATTATTACTCTGCTTTTACAAAGTTTCCGTTGTTGTCAAAGACGATATCTTTTCCGTGTACTTCGGCTTCGTAAGATAACGTTCCTGCAGCATCTGTTACTTTTCCTGCTTCCGTAATTTTTGCGCCACTATAATGTTGCTTCACGTAGGCAACCACTTTCGCTGGAAGCTGGCTTACAGGGATAGCATTTACAATTTCGATAAAACTGCCTGCTGGTGTAAATTGGACGGAATTATCTTCTCCTGATTTACCACCCCAATTTGCTTCATAGTTACCATTTTCTTTTTCCCAACCAACATTTTTTGCCTCGGGATAATTTTTCTTAAGTGCTGATTTCACTACAGCCGGAACATTGATCTGTTCATTGTGTTCGTTTCCGCTTTGTGCACATGAGGTACTGGTGATTACAACAAGTAACGCGGCAAATCCTAATAGCTTTTTCATTTGTTTTTGATTTTGTTTTTCATAAAGTATCGTACAAACGTAAAAGCAAAATCTGTCTGAATTTTGAAGATCGATTTTTGAGATATGGAAAATTTTCCCTGCGTCAAATTTGATCCAGGCTTATTTAAACTTATAAACTAAGCCCGGCATAAAGTGGCCATAGGAGTAGCCAAGATTAAACGTGATGGTATTCTTTTTTTGATCAGGCGCTTTGATCCTGGAATAGCGGTGATAATTATTCACTACCTGCTTCCCCGTTAGAAACCCAAGTGCCGCGCCAGTCAATACATCTGTGAACCAATGTTTATTTTCTGAAATCCGGCTAAGTCCAATCATGGTGGCAGCACTATAAGCAATTATTGGGTAGATTGGCTTGTCCCTGTACTCCAGGGCAAAAACTGTTGCAGCGGCAAAGGCAACGGTAGTGTGCCCACTCGGAAAAGAACTGTAAACTTTTTTTCCACCCAATGTAGTGGCCGTCTTTGAAAAGGGACCTAAAAACCTGGGTTCGGCTTCTGTTCCCGGTGGATAATAAGAAGGCCTCGTGCGACCCGCAAGAAACTTGACTGCGCTCTCAACAGCCGCACCGGTAATATAGGCCTGCGTCGCCAATAAAGCAGTTGTCTGCATTTTTTGATTCTTGAAAATAAAGCCATAGGCACCAAATGCTGCGAGAGTATAGGATTCATAGATTCCTCCGAAGTTGGATATGTATTTACTTACATCGTTGATGCCGGTATTCCGGTTTCTCAATTCCAATGCGTTTTGCTGTATAGGTTCATCCGCAAAGGATGCGACTCCGGCCACCAAAGCAAATTTTCCAAACGTCATCCAATCTCTCTTCGTCATGTGAAAGGGCTTGGTAAAAGATTGCTTCAGATCGCTGCCAAGTAAAATAAAATAGCTCTTCGGAGTGAGCCTTGTTTGTTCATTATAAGCCTTGGGAGCGATATTATTTACCTGTCCTCCTGCACTGTCAACTTTCCTGCTCAGGCTATCAAGTTTATTCAGAAGGGTGTCTGGCTGTTGGGAATAAACAATTGCGGGAAACGATATAAGTAGGAATAGATAAATCTTAATTTGGCGCATAGCAAAGGGCAAAATGGATTAATATTTTTTTTCGGAAGTTTAAAAATAGAAAAATCAAATTAGTCTTTGATTTTGAAGACAATCTGAAGATGTGAAATATTGATTAAAGAGCTGTACTGAAATCGATTTTGATGCAATGAGTATCTCCTGAAAACGTGTATGTGATAGCGAAACCATAAGTGTCGCAAATCTTCTTTACGATGGCCAGTCCGAGTCCCAGCGAATCACTTGCGTGACTGGCTTTTTTAAATCTTTCGAATAATTCGTTTGACCCGATCGCGGGTTCGTAACCCGTATTAGATATGGTCAACAATCTATCCGTCAGGATTATTTCTATTTTACCGAACTCATAATTATGCTTAATCGTATTTGCAATAAGATTTGAAATCAAAATTTCAGAAAGAGACCGGTTAACGAATAATGTAACATTTTCCTTTAAATTTTGTCGGATGGTTAAATTTTTTGCGGCTGCGAGCTCTTCGATGTTACTTATGTGGTTTTCTACAATCGTGGTAATATTCACGTTTTCATTTTCTATAAACTGGTTATTCTCAAGTTTCGTTAATAATAATAACGAGTGGTTCAGCCGGGAAAGCCGGTCAGTTGCATCGCTTATTGCTGATATATTTTCCATCGCAGCATGATTCATATTTTCATTTTGCATCAACAATTCCAGCTTCATTTTAATGATCGCAAGGGGGGTTTGAATTTCATGCGAAGCATTTTCCGTAAAGTTTTTTAAAGAGTCATAGTCATTGCTCATTTTTTCAGTCATGAGAAGTGCAGTAGTATTAAGCTCTTCAAATTCAGTGATGTCAGTGGGGTTTAGCTGCAGCTTATTTTTTGATGAGATGTTAAATTGTTTCAACTGGCGCAACGTATCATTGAAGGGGCTCCAAATTTTAGCAAGAATAAAACGATTGATAACGAATAAAACAGCGATCAGAAATGCAATCACTGTAAGTGTAATAATTCCGATGAGTTGAATAAGGTCTTCCGTTTGTTGCTGAGATTTGCGAACAGTTGCAACGTAGTATTTGTTATTTACCTGGAGTGGAAAAGTTAACTGGCGAAACAATTCGTTTTCTTTTTCCTGGGGATTATAAATTTTTTGTGTGCTGATTTCGCGTTTGGGTGGGAGTGTTGCTTCCGGTCTAAAAGATATTTGCTGATCACTATAGGTCGATGCCGGTGGCAAAGTCTGTTTTTTGTGAACGATATCAATTATTTCCTGCTCTTCAATTTTCAGATCACTGTCAAGCTGATGCAGCAGTACAAAGTGTAAAATAAAATAGTAGATGATGCTGATGAGCAATACAGAGCCGATTATCACCGGAACATTTACACGGTTATATTTTGAAAATAATTTCATTGATCCGTGAATTTATATCCCATTCCATAAATGGATTTTATATAATCCTGCGCCCCTGCATCTATTAATTTTTTCCTCAGGTTTTTTATGTGAGTATAAATGAAGTCGTAGTTTCCTCCCATATCATCTCCCCACAGATGCCGGGCAATAGCGTCCTTTGATATAACCCTTTTTTTGTTGCTGATAAAGTACAGCAACAAATCAAACTCTTTCCTGGTGAGATTTAAATTGGTCTTATTTACGCTTACCTCTTTATTTATAGAATCGATTTGAATCTCCTGAAATTTTACCAGGTTGTGCCCATCAAAATATTTTCTCCTGATGATCGCTGCGATGCGGGCATTCAACTCTGAGAGATGGAAGGGCTTTGCCAGGTAGTCATCTGCGCCAAGGTTGAGCCCGGTAACTTTATCATCCAGGGAATTTTTTGCGGAAATAATCAGTACGCCATCTGTCTTATCATCAGCTTTTAAGTTTTCAAGAATCTTCAAGCCGTTGCCGCCAGGCAGAGAAATGTCCAGCAGGATACAATCATAATTAAATGATTCTGTTTTTTTGAGAGCACTGCCGTAATCGAAGGCGGTATCGCAGGTATAATCCTGTTCTGTCAGGTAGGTGACTATACTGTCGCGGAGTTCTTTCTCATCTTCAACTATTAAGACTTTCAATTTTTTGGTAAAAATTATGACTTTGATTTCATAGAACAAAAAGAAAGAGGGAGCAAGCCTCGTGAGAAATATAACCGGAGAGGTTTATCATGACCGGATTTTGAAACAGATTCTACAACACAACGCATTTCAATCTCCCTGGCTTTCTACGAAAAATGTTTCGAGTATTTTTTTAAGCGCTCCAGGCATCTCCATTCGTTTCATGGTTTTAGCTTCCATAAAATATAATGTAACGTCTCCTGCATTCAGTAACTCTACTTTGGAATTAAAAATTTCACTATGAAAAACGATCTTATGATTTACAGGTAGTTCTCTAAGGGTTGTGACTACAGTCACCAGGTCATCGTACAGCGCAGGTCTGATAAACCTGCTATGGATGTCAATAACCGGTAAAATAATTCCGCTTGCTTCCATCTCCCGGTAACTGAATCCAAGACTTCGAAGGGCTTCTGTCCTGCCGATCTCATACAACTGCGCATAGTGACCATGATAGACAAAGCCCATCTGATCGGTGAGCGCATAATGGATTCTGATTTGTGTTTTGTGACTAAACAATGAAGCGGGTTAAAAATTTCATGAATCTGAATGATATCGATTTCCGGTTTTTATTTACCAATGATTCCATCAAGACTTATTTTACCCGGACCGCATAGCAACAACGTTAGTGCTCCTGCAAGAAACATTGCCGGTTTTTCACCCTCAGAAAATAACTGCCCATCGTGAACTTTGAAGAGAGCCACTGACATCACTATTATGATAGGAATAATTGATATTCTGGTAAACAAACCAAGTATCACAAAAATGGCGCAGAAGAATTCTGCGAATATGACGAGCGTCAGAGAGATGGTAGAACCCAGTCCAAGAAAATTCATGAACTTATGTTGAAGATCATTGAAATGAATCAGCTTCTGATATCCGTGACTTGCGATCAGCACAGCTACGCCCAGTCTTAGCAAAAGCATACCCACATTGAATGCAGCGGGCGAATATTTTGTTGAAATGATTTTTCTCATTGGTTTTTTATAATCTTGTTAACAAAGATTTGTGCAATTTAAAGTGTTTTCTTTTGAACCAAATCATTCCGGTTGTGGATTGAGAAATGGTGTTTGTACATTTGCGCGAAAATAAATAAGTCTGTTCTTTTGGGTGTAGTATAAGAATTACTACACCAGGAAAATTTTAAAATGATTCATTGATGAACCGCATCGTTCTGTTGTTAGGCCTTTCTCTTTTTTCTTTCTCGTCTTTTTCTCAAACTAATTATAAAATTACAGACCCTGAAAAAACCTTCAAGGAAGCCAAGGAGTTTTTTATCAAAGGTGAGTATAGCCTGGCCTATCCCTTATTGAAACCGCTGGTTGATAAATATCCGGAGAACACTCAAAGCAGTCATTTCTACCTGAACCAGGATATAGAATATTATTACATCGTTTGCGGGCTTAAACTGAATCAGCCTGTTGCGGAAAGAGCGGCACAACAGTACATTGCTGCGGCAAACAATGAACCCCGCCGGCAAATGATGAGTTACAACCTTGCCAGGTATTATTTCACAAAAAATGATTTTGCACGTGCCGTTGTTTTTTATGAGGGTGCCGGTTACGATAATTTAAGCAATGACGAAATCGCTGACGCGAAATTTGAATTGGCCTATTCCTATTTTAATATGCAGCAGATGGACAAGGCAAAACCTTTGTTCAATGAGATTCACCAGATGCCTGAGAACAAATATTACTTCGATGCAAACTATTACTATGGTTATATCAGTTTCAGTCAAAGGGATTATGCTACCGCACTTAGTTCTTTTAAAATCGTGGAGAACCAGGAAAAATATAGGGCATTGATTCCATATTACATTGCTGATATTTATTATGCACAAGGCAAAAGTGATGAAGCGCTTCGATATGGCGAGCAGGCGCTGAAGCAGGGAGATATTTATTATAAAAAAGATCTCAATCTGCTGATCGGGCAAATCTATTTTGAAAAAAAGCAATTTGCCAAAGCATTGCCTTTGTTAGAGGCCTATGTAAATAGCAGCGATAAAGTTTCCAAAGAAGTAATGTATGAATTGAGCTATGCCTTTTATGATGCGAACCAGGTGGACAAGGCAATAGAAGGGTTTAAACAATTGAGCAATGAAAAGGATTCACTCGGTCAAAACTCAATGTATCTCCTGGGCGATCTCTATTTGAAAACCAAACAAAAAGCAAATGCACGGAGTGCATTTCAGTACAGCGCTAACAATAACAGCAACCGCAGGCAACAGGAAATATCAAGATTTAATTATGCAAAACTTTCGTACGAATTAGGATACCAGGATATTGCGCTAAGCGAAATGAGAAAATTTCTCGATCTGTATCCTTCATCAACCTATGGTGAGGAAGCCAGGGAAATCGTGATAAATTTATTAGCGAATACAAACAACTATAGCGAGGCATTGGCGCTTTATGAATCTTTCGGAAAACCGTCACCCAATATGCAAAAGGTTTATCCAAAAATTTTATTCGGGAAGGCCACGGAGTATATTAATGATCAAAAACTAAACGAAGCGGATGATCTGCTCGC